>NZ_JBEPAK010000094.1:0-24980 GCF_040298565.1 Kitasatospora sp. NPDC001539
CTCGTTGATCTCGGTCCGCCAGCCGTCGAGGCGGACGGGCGAGGTGCAGCCGGCGAGCCGCCGACTGTGGTAGAGCGGGTGAAGGCGGCCCGACACCGGCCGGTCGCGTACGGGACACCGGGGCGACACCCGGCCGAAGGCCGCGACCTGCGGCGTTGCATTTGTTTTGACCGCGCCCCATGCGCTAGGTACGCTCTGACCTTGTGCCTGGGGTGTCCCCGGGTCCTTGTGCGTGCATGCACACCGGTCGCCGCGCCGAGCCGGAGCGCCTCCCAGCGCGCCGCGCGTAGAGCGCCGTCGCTGTACATCAGCTCATGGGATTCCGTGTCGGAATAGCCCAACACACCCGACCGCGTGGGTCGACCACGGGGCCGTGTGCGAGGGAAGACACCGCAGGTTAGTTCCACCAAGCCTTGGCACACAGAAAACGGAGAAACGGTGCCTACGATCCAGCAGCTGGTCCGAAAGGGCCGGCAGGACAAGGTCGAGAAGAACAAGACTCCCGCGCTGAAGGGCTCCCCGCAGCGCCGTGGGGTCTGCACGCGTGTGTACACGACCACCCCGAAGAAGCCGAACTCGGCTCTCCGCAAGGTCGCCCGTGTGCGCCTCACCAGCGGGATCGAGGTCACCGCTTACATCCCGGGCGAGGGCCACAACCTGCAGGAGCACTCCATCGTGCTGGTGCGCGGTGGTCGTGTGAAGGACCTTCCTGGTGTCCGCTACAAGATCATCCGCGGTTCGCTCGACACCCAGGGTGTCAAGAACCGCAAGCAGGCCCGCAGCCGCTACGGCGCCAAGAAGGAGAAGTAAGAATGCCTCGTAAGGGCCCCGCCCCGAAGCGTCCGGTCATCATCGACCCGGTCTACGGCTCCCCGGTCGTCACCCAGCTCGTCAACAAGATCCTGCTGCACGGCAAGCGCTCCACCGCCGAGCGGATCGTGTACGGCGCCCTCGAGGGCGTCCGCGAGAAGACCGGCTCGGACCCGGTCGTCACGCTGAAGCGCGCGCTGGAGAACGTCAAGCCGGCCCTCGAGGTCAAGTCCCGCCGTGTCGGTGGCGCGACCTACCAGGTTCCGGTCGAGGTCCGTCCGGGCCGCGCCAGCACCCTGGCGCTGCGCTGGATGGTGGGCTACTCGCGCGCCCGTCGCGAGAAGACCATGACCGAGCGCCTGATGAACGAGATCCTCGACGCCAGCAACGGCCTGGGCGCTTCCGTGAAGCGTCGCGAGGACACCCACAAGATGGCCGAGTCCAACAAGGCCTTCGCGCACTACCGCTGGTAGTCCGTACCCCGTCACTAGACAGAGAGAGAACGAGCCACCATGGCTGCAACCTCCCTTGACCTCGCCAGGGTCCGCAACATCGGGATCATGGCGCACATCGACGCGGGCAAGACCACCACCACCGAGCGGATCCTGTTCTACACCGGTGTCTCGTACAAGATCGGTGAGGTCCACGATGGCGCTGCCACCATGGACTGGATGGAGCAGGAGCAGGAGCGCGGCATCACGATCACGTCGGCCGCGACGACCTGTCACTGGACGGTCGACGGCGTCGACAACACCATCAACATCATCGACACCCCGGGTCACGTCGACTTCACCGTCGAGGTGGAGCGTTCGCTGCGCGTCCTCGACGGTGCCGTGACGGTGTTCGACGGTGTCGCCGGTGTCGAGCCCCAGTCCGAGACCGTGTGGCGGCAGGCTGACCGCTACGGCGTTCCGCGCATCTGCTTCATCAACAAGCTGGACCGCACGGGCGCGAACTTCTTCTTCTGCGTGAAGACCATCGTGGACCGCCTCGGCGCGACCCCGCTGGTCATGCAGCTCCCGATCGGTGCCGAGGCGGACTTCAAGGGCGTTGTCGACCTTGTCCGCATGAAGGCGCTGGTCTGGTCGGCCGAGGCCGCCAAGGGCGAGATGTACGACGTCGTCGACATCCCGGCCGACCTGGTGGAGCAGGCCGAGGAGTACCGCGAGCAGCTGATCGACACCGTCTCGAACGTCAGCGACGAGATCATGGAGCTCGCCCTCGAGGGCGAGGAGATCCCGGTCGAGCTGCTGCAGGACGCGATCCGCAAGGGCACGCTGAACTCGGACTTCACCCCGATCTTCTGCGGCACCGCGTTCAAGAACAAGGGCGTTCAGCCCCTGCTCGACGCCGTCGTCAAGTACCTGCCGTCGCCGCTGGACATCGAGTCCATCGAGGGCACCAAGCCGAACGACCCGGAGACCAAGATCTCCCGCAAGGCTTCGGACGACGAGCCGCTGGCCGCGCTGGCGTTCAAGATCATGTCCGACCCGCACCTGGGCAAGCTCACCTTCGTCCGGATCTACTCCGGCCGCCTGGAGTCCGGCACCTCCGTGCTGAACGCCGTGAAGGGCAAGAAGGAGCGCATCGGCAAGATCTACCGCATGCACGCCAACAAGCGTGAGGAGATCGAGTCGGTGGGCGCCGGCGACATCGTCGCCGTCATGGGCCTCAAGCAGACCACCACCGGTGAGACGCTGGCCGACGAGAAGAACCCGGTCATCCTGGAGTCCATGGACTTCCCGGCCCCGGTCATCCGCGTCGCCATCGAGCCCAAGTCCAAGGGTGACCAGGAGAAGCTGGGTGTCGCCATCCAGCGTCTCGCCGAGGAGGACCCGTCCTTCCAGGTCAACACGGACGAGGAGACCGGCCAGACCATCATCGCGGGTATGGGCGAGCTGCACCTCGAGGTGCTGGTCGACCGTATGAAGCGTGAGTTCAAGGTCGAGGCCAACGTCGGCAAGCCGCAGGTCGCGTACCGCGAGACGATCCGTCAGGCCGTCGAGCGCATCGACTACACCCACAAGAAGCAGACCGGTGGTTCCGGTCAGTTCGCCAAGGTGCAGATCGCGATCGAGCCGCTCGAGCAGGCCGAGGGCTACGAGTTCGTCAACAAGGTCACCGGTGGCCGCGTGCCGAAGGAGTACATCCCCTCGGTCGACGCCGGTTGCCAGGAGGCCATGGAGTTCGGTGTCCTCGCCGGGTACCCGCTCCAGGGCGTTCGCGTCAGCCTGCTCGACGGCCAGTCGCACGACGTCGACTCCTCCGAGCTCGCGTTCAAGATCGCCGGTTCGATGGCCTTCAAGGAAGGCGCCAAGAAGGCCAAGCCGGTCCTTCTTGAGCCGATGATGGCCGTCGAGGTCACCACGCCCGAGGACTACATGGGCGACGTGATCGGTGACATCAACTCTCGCCGTGGCCAGATCCGGTCCATGGACGAGCGTCACGGTGCCCGCGTCGTCTCGGCGCTGGTGCCCCTCTCCGAGATGTTCGGCTACGTCGGTGACCTGCGCAGCAAGACCTCTGGTCGCGCCAGCTACTCGATGCAGTTCGACTCGTACGCCGAGGTCCCCAAGGCCGTGGCTGAGGAGATCATCGCCAAGTCCAAGGGCGAGTGAGGTCCGGCACTGCCGGCTTCAGAATCAGTCCGACATTCGGGATGATTCCGACCCCTTAGGCTATTAGGAGGCGACCCGGGAGGATCCGGACGGATCCTCCCGGGGCCTCCGGCCCCCACCCGCGGGACGGTACGAGGTGCTTGCGGCACCACGGACCAAGCCCGATCAAGACCAACTGACGTCAGCACGGCGTACAGGAACTGTCCTCAGGAGGACTGCAGTGGCGAAGGCGAAGTTCGAGCGGACGAAGCCCCACGTCAACATCGGCACCATCGGTCACATCGACCACGGTAAGACGACCCTTACCGCGGCCATCACCAAGGTGCTGCACGACGCGTACCCGGAGATCAACCCCTTCACGCCGTTCGACCAGATCGACAAGGCGCCGGAGGAGCGGCAGCGCGGTATCACCATCTCGATCGCGCACGTCGAGTACCAGACCGAGGCGCGTCACTACGCCCACGTCGACTGCCCGGGTCACGCGGACTACATCAAGAACATGATCACCGGTGCGGCCCAGATGGACGGTGCGATCCTCGTCGTCGCCGCCACCGACGGCCCGATGCCGCAGACCAAGGAGCACGTCCTCCTGGCCCGCCAGGTCGGCGTCCCCTACATCGTCGTCGCCCTGAACAAGGCCGACATGGTGGACGACGAGGAGATCCTGGAGCTCGTCGAGCTCGAGGTCCGTGAGCTCCTCTCCGAGTACGAGTTCCCGGGCGACGACCTGCCGGTCGTGCGCGTCTCCGCCCTGAAGGCCCTCGAGGGCGACAAGGAGTGGGGCGAGAAGCTCCTCGGCCTCATGCACGCGGTCGACGAGAACATCCCCACCCCGGCCCGCGCCGTGGACCAGCCGTTCCTGATGCCGATCGAGGACGTCTTCACGATCACCGGTCGTGGTACCGTCGTCACCGGTCGCATCGAGCGCGGCATCCTCAAGGTCAACGAGACCGTCGACATCATCGGCATCAAGACCGAGAAGACCACCACCACGGTCACCGGCATCGAGATGTTCCGCAAGCTGCTCGACGAGGGCCAGGCCGGTGAGAACGTCGGTCTGCTGCTCCGTGGCATCAAGCGCGAGGACGTCGAGCGCGGCCAGGTCATCATCAAGCCGGGTTCGGTCACCCCGCACACCGACTTCGAGGCCCAGGCCTACATCCTGTCGAAGGACGAGGGTGGCCGCCACACCCCGTTCTTCAACAACTACCGCCCGCAGTTCTACTTCCGTACCACGGACGTGACCGGCGTCGTGACCCTCCCCGAGGGCACCGAGATGGTCATGCCGGGCGACAACACCGCCATGACCGTCGCGCTGATCCAGCCGGTCGCCATGGAGGAGGGCCTCAAGTTCGCCATCCGTGAGGGTGGCCGCACCGTCGGCGCCGGCCAGGTCACCAAGATCATCAAGTAATTGATGCTCTGACCTGTCCTGCTCGTCAGGCCAGTCCGAAGGGCCCCACGCACCGCGAGTGCGTGGGGCCCTTCGGCGTCTCACCGGGCGCTCACCCGCCTGCCCCTTGCTCTCACGGTGAGCTCATGGCCGACTGTTATGGTCGGCTCACCATCCAGCCCCGCCATCGCGGAAAGTGGGACCCACGTCATGTCTACGGCACCGCTGCTCTCGGTCGTGATGCCGATCTACAACGAGCAGGAGGCGCTTCCGCTCACCGTCGAGCGGCTGCGTCCGATCCTGGACGGGCTGGGGGTCTCCTATGAGGTCGTGGGCGTCGACGACGGCAGCCGCGACGCCACGCCCGTCCTGATGCAGAAGATCCGGCAGGACTGGCCGGAGTTCCGCATCGTCCGCTTCGCCCGCAACTCGGGGCACCAGGCCGCGCTCACCGCGGGCATCCACCGGGCGCTCGGCGACTACGTGGTCAGCATCGACGCCGACCTCCAGGACCCGCCGGAGAAGATCCCGGAGATGCTCGGCCTGGCCCGCGAGCAGAGCCTCGACGTGGTCTACGGCGTGCGCGGGGACCGCGGCACCGACACCGTCTTCAAGCGCCGCACGGCGGGCGCCTACTACTGGCTGATGCGCAAGCTCGTCGGCAAGCGGATGCCCAACCAGGCGGGCGACTTCCGGCTGCTCAGCCGGGCCGCCGTGGACGCCCTCAAGCAACTGCCCGAGCACCAGCCCGTCTACCGGCTGCTGGTGCCGTGGCTGGGCTTCCCCAGCGGCGAGGTGGTGTACGTCCGCGAGGAGCGGGTGGCCGGCGGCACCCACTACCCGGTCTCCAAGATGGTGCGGCTGGCGCTGGACAGCATCACCAACTTCTCCGCCGCTCCGCTGCGGCTGGCCACCTACCTGGGCCTGGTCAGCTTCGTGGTCTGCATCGCGCTCGCGATCCACGCCACCGTCGCCTACGCGCTCGGGTCGACGGTGCCCGGGTGGTCCTCGCTGTACATAGGAATGCTGTTCCTCGGCGGCGTCCAGCTGATCTGCGTCGGGCTGCTGGGGGAGTACGTCGGCCGGATCTACTCGGCGGTGCAGGCCCGGCCGACCTACTTCGTCGGGTACGACTCGGCCGAGGACGACGAGCAGGGGCCCCGCCGGTGACCCCGTCCGGGGAGCCCGCCGGCCCCGCTCCGAGGACCCGGCGGCAGCTGCCGTCCTTCCTGGTCATCGGCGTCCTCAGCACCCTCTTCTACCTGGGGCTGTTCGTCGCCGCGCGGTGGTTCACCGATCCGCAGGCGGCGAACCTGATCGCCCTGGCGGTCAGCGCGGTGGCCAACACGGCGGCCAACCGCCGCTTCACCTTCGGGGTGGTCGGCTCCCGGGGCATGCTCCGCCACCAGGTGCAGGGCGCGGTGGCGTTCCTGATCGGCCTCGGCCTCAGCTCCGGGGTCCTCGCCCTGCTGGCCGAGGTGGCGCCGGACGCCTCCCGGCCGGTCGAGGTGGCCGGGCTGGTCGTCGCCAACGGACTGGCCACGGTGGCCCGGTTCGTGCTGCTGAAGGTCTGGGTGTTCCGGGGCGGGGAGTCCCGCGCGTCCGGGTCCTGAACCGCCGGTGTCCGACGGGCGGCGCGGAGCCGGCCGACGGTTCGCGGACGGCCCGCCCGCGGGCCCGAACGGTCAGTGCCGACACCATCCCTCGGTATGCTGGCGCCTGTAGCCTGCCCGCAGACGGTAGAGGAAGTCCGGACCCGATCGGGGGGAGACGGGCGGCAGGGACTTGACCGGAGGGGCACGGCACCGTGTCGACCGTACACAGCTCGCCCGACAGCGGGATCCATCGACCGACCGCACCGCCCGGGCCACGCCCCTCCGGTGCCGGACGGCGGCGGCGCAACCCGCTCGTCCTGGTCGGCGGGCTCGCCCTGTCCTGGCTGCTGCCGGCCGGGCTGATCGCCCTCCATCTGGGCGTGGTGCTGCTGCCGCTGCTGCTGCTCGCCGTCGCCGCCGTGATCCGGGTCGGCGGTGTGCTGCTCGACCGGCTCTTCGTCGCCGGCCTGATCGTGGCCGGGGCCGTGCTGAGCTTCGGCCTGGTCTTCTCGCTCTGGCCCTGGGGTCTGTCGCCGGTCGCCACCACGGGCACGATGTTCACCGTGCTCACCACGGCGGCCTGGGTCGGCCGGCGCGCCCCCGGGCTGCCGCTGCGCTTCCGCTGGTCCGACCTGCTGGTGCTGGGCACCTTCGCCGGTTTCTGGCACTACCTGTTCCACCCCGTGGCCGGGGCTTCGGCGGCCGAGCGGGTCGCCTACTTCGCGACGTCGGAGGACCGGCTCGCGCACTTCTCCTTCTTCTCCGGCATCCAGGGCGTCGGCGGCTTCAACTTCCTCCACCAGGATGCGGCCAGGGCCTACCTGATCCCGCCGTCCGAGGTGACCTATCCGCAGGGCTCGCACTTCCTGCTGGCCTGGACGGACACGCTGGTCCACTCCGCCGCCGACCCGGGCGACATGCTCCAGACCATGAACCGGTACTTCCTGTACCTGCTGGTGGCGTACGCGCTGTTCTGCACGGCGCTGGTCTGGGCGGCCCGGTGGATCGGCGGGCCGCGGCTGCGCGGCTGGCGGGCCGCGGCGGTCTGCGCGACCGTCGGCTCGATCATGCTCGCCAGCAACTACCTGGACCTGCTGACCCACGGCTTCGACTCCACGTTCATCGGCCTGCTGCTGATCGCGCTCGCCCTGGCGGTGCTGATCCGGCCGGCGATGGGCTTCACCGAGTTCCTGCTGGTCGCCTCCGCCGGTCTGATCACCGTCACCTTCACCTACAACATCTACGGCGCGTTCGTCGGCGTGGCGCTGCTGGGTGCCCTGGTCGTGCACCGGCGCAGGTTCGCCGGGCGCTGGTGGTGGACGCTCGGCGCACTGGCCTGCGCCCTGGCGGTGGCGGCCCTGCCGAGCGCCCTCTCCGTGCTGGGCGACCTCGACGTGGCCAGCGCCTCGAACATGAGCGGCCCGAGCGTCAGCGCGGACCGCTCGATCCTGATCGGCGGCGGTCTGCTCGGCCTGCTGGCGGCCGCCATGCCGCGCAACCGCCGCACGGCCACCGGCCAGGCGCACCTGGCGGTGCTGCTCGGCACGGGCGCGCTGCTGACCGCCTTCGCCGCCTACCAGCTGCACACCATCGGCAGGTACTCGTACTACTTCCACAAGATGACGGCCGTGGGCGTCGTGGTCGCCCTGATCTCGGTCGGCGCGGTCGGGGCCGTCCTTCAGACGTCGTACCGGGGGGCCGGCCGGGCGCTCACCCGGCGGCTGGGGGAGCTGGCGCTCTCCGGCCTGACCGTCGCCGCCGCGCTCAGCCTCTTCGCCAACGTGCAGTGGGGCTTCCTGACCACCGACGACGCCCCGTCCGCCTGGTCCGGCAACCCGCTGGTGGTCTGGGGCCGCGGCGAGTTCGAGAGCGACATGGGCCCCGAGGGCGCGGCGGCGCTGACCGCCCTGCGCAGTGACGGACCGGTGGTCGCGCTGGTCTCCAACGACGACTACAAGAACCTCAAGGCGACCTGGCTCGCCTCGCTGCTGAACCGGCGCGGCGGTGACATGAAGGCGCTGTACGACGTCCACTGGGTGGACATCGGCGGCCCCCAGGTGAAGGAGGAGGACTACCAGCGCTCGTTCGCCAAGCTCAAGGGCGCCGTCCAGCAGCTGCCCGCGGCGCGCACCGCGCCGAAGATCCTCACCGCCGACCGTTCCGTGGGCGAGCGGATCAAGCGGGACCTGGCCAAGCAGGGCACGACGGTCACCGTGGTGAGCGATCCGGGCATCCTCTGGACCCAGCCGTGGGGCCGCACCTTCCCCGGGGGCTGAGATGTCATCGGATACGCGGTCGGCGCGCACCGAGGGTTCACGGCCACCCGCTACTATTCACAGCAATCGCACGGCCTGGCCGGCCTCGTGCGGAGACGTGTGGCTCGGCCGGCCGGTGAATTCGGTGGTCATGTGATGAAGAACCCGATCGCCAAGCTGCTTGGGGTGCTTCCCCCGGGGGCGCGGCTCGTGGTCGGTGGCACGGTCGTGCTCGGAGCCTCGGCGTACGTGTACATGGCGCTCGTGGGCTACAGCCTGAGCACCGTCGGCGCGGCCAGGGTGACGATGCTCTGGACCATCGTGATGTCCGTCGGATGGGGCCTCTTCCAGCCGGTCGAGCTGGAGCTGACCCGGCTGGTCGCCGCCCGCAAGGTGGCCGGACACGGGGCGCTTCCCGCGGTACGGCGGATGCTGCTGCTGGCCATGGCGATCCTGGCCGCGGTCTGCGCGCTGCTGGCGGCCGCCGCCGGCCCGATCGCCGACCAGCTGTTCAGCGGCGACCGCACCCTGGTGGTCGCCCTGGCCGGCGGCCTGGCCGGTCTCGCGGTGAGTTCGGTCGCCCGCGGCGCGCTGGCCGGACTCGGGCTGTTCGGGCCGTACGGCACCCAGCTGGCGGTCGACGGGGGGCTGCGCATCGGCCTGGCCGGCGTGGCGGCCCTGGCCGGGCTGCACTCGGCGCTCGCCTTCGGCCTGATCCTCTTCGTCTCGCCGGTGGCCGCCTCGCTGATCGGCCTGCGCGACACCCTCGCGGACCGCACTCCGGGGCCGGAGGTGTCCTGGAAGCAGCTCACCAGCGGGCTCGGCCTGCTGATCGCCTCGGTCATGCTCAGCCAGCTGGTCGTCAACGCGACCGTGGTCTGCGTGCGCCTGCTCGCGCCGAAGCACTCCGAGGCCTCCGACGCCCTGGTCTTCGCGATCGGCCAGGCGGTGGTGATGGCCCGGGCGCCGCTGTTCGCCTACAGCGCCCTGCAGGCCTCGATGGTCTCCGCGCTCTCCGGCGCCGCCGCGGCCGGCGACCACGGCGAGTTCCGCAAGGTGCTGACCCGTACCACCGCGATCGTCGCCGCGATGTGCATCGGCGGTGGTCTGCCGGTGATCGTGCTCGGCTCCAGGCTCAACCCGCTGCTGTTCAACGCCAAGGACGTGCTCGGACCGCTGGACTTCCTCTGGCTGGTGTTCGGGACGCTCTGCTACGTCCTCGCGACGGTCTTCGGCCAGGCGCTGATGTCGAGCTCGCAGCACCGCCGCCAACTGGTGGGCTGGACGGCCGGTTCCGTAGCATTGGTGGCTGTCGCGCTCACGCCGGGCGGCGTCGGTCTCCGCGCGGAGCTCGCCTACCTGGCGGGGTCGCTGGTCAGTGCCGTCCTGATGCTGTGGTCGCTGTACCGCGCATTCCCCTCCCGCCCCGCCGCCGACCCGGCCGACCGGACCGCGGCAGAGCCGCTGCGGACCCGTTGAGGGCGGGGGACCGGACTGTGATCGGCCGACGCCCATGACCATCATCGATAGACAGACCCGAGGCACGGGCCGCCGTGCCGTTCGCCAAGCATGGAGCACCTGTGTCCGAGTATGACAACGTCTGGCTGGTGATCCCGGCGTACAACGAAGGCCAGGTGATCGCCGACGTCGTGGAGGGTGCGCGCAAGACCTTCCCGAACATCGTGGTGGTCGACGACGGCTGCACCGACGACACGGCCCAGCACGTCATGTCGACCGGCGCGCACCTCGTGCGGCACCCGGTCAACCTGGGGCAGGGCGCCGCGCTCCAGACCGGTCTGAAGTACGCGCTCGGGCAGGAGGGCGCCGAGTACTTCGCGACCTTCGACGCGGACGGCCAGCACCAGACCGCCGACGTCGAGAAGATGGTGGCGCTGCTGCGCCAGGGCGAGGCCGACATCGTCCTCGGCTCCCGCTTCATCGAGCAGACCGGCCAGGTGCCGTGGATCAAGCGGGTCGTGCTCCGCACCGCCGCCGCCGTCAGCCCGACCGCCCGAAAGCTGAAGCTCACCGACGCGCACAACGGTCTGCGCGTGATGAACCGTGAGGCCGCCAGCCGGATCAAGATCACCATGAACGGCATGGCCCACGCTTCGGAGATCGTTTCCTTCCTCGCCGGCTCGGACCTGAGGGTCGCCGAGGTTCCGGTGGACATCCTGTACACCGACTACTCGCGCGCCAAGGGCCAGTCCCTGATCAACGGCGTGAACATCCTCTTCGACATCTCGCTGCGGGAGCGTAACCGCCGATGAATCACCTCTGGATCCAGCTGATCCTGGTCCTGGCCGCGGTGGCCATGGCCCTCCTGTTCGTCCGGCGCTGGGACGCCGCGAACACCCGGGCGTGGAAGCGCATCGCCTTCGCCCTGTTCGTGATCGCCAACATCGTCGCCATCCTGTGGCCGACCGGCGTGACCAAGCTGGCCACCGCGCTGGGCGTCGGCCGCGGCACGGACCTGGTGCTCTACCTGATGGTGATCGCCATGGGCTTCCTCACCCTCAACACCTACCTGCGCTTCCGCTCGCTCGAGAAGAAGCTCACCGACCTGGCCCGCACGGTGGCCATCAACGAGGGCGTCCGCCACAACAACGACCGCCTGGACGCCCCGGTCGGCTCCGACCGCTGACGCCCTCTCCCGCGGGGCGGGCGACGCGCACGAGGAGGGCCCCGTACCCGAGGGTGCGGGGCCTTCTCCGTGCCGTCGGCCAGGCCGGGCCGGGGCACCGGGGCCGGAACCGGGCGCGGCCGGCGCGTGCGGGGCGCGGCCGCCACCGCCGGCGCGTGCGCTGACGGGGCGTCGGAGAGTCCTCGAGCCCGGTGGGGGCCGGAGTGCCCGCGGAGAAGCCCGACCCGTAGGCTGGAACTCCCAGCGCTCGCACACGGATCACCGTGAACCAGGCGGGACGGCGGGCCCCCGTCGCGCGGGCCGGCGGTTCCCGCCGCGTCGTGAGAAACCGTCATTCCGGTGAACCGCCGAACCGGGGGACCCTCCCGAACCGTTCGTCCGAAGAGCCGGGCCCGCCGGCCGCGGGGCCGGGCGCGGTGCCCGGAGCGGCACCGCTCCCCGATCACCGGCCGGAAGCTGGTTGACTTGGCTCGCCCGGCGGCCGCGGCCGGGCGGCACCCGAGCGTGACCCAGGACCAGGAGGTGCGGCGCCGTCATGAGCGTCGATTTCGTCATCCCGTACTACGGCGACCCGGAGTACCTGTTCGCCACCATCGACAGCATCCGGGCCCAGAACCAGCAGGACTGGCGACTGACCGTGGTGGACGACCAGTACCCGGGCAACCGGGCGCTGGAGTACATCGAGGGCCTTGGCGACGACCGGATCCGGTACGTCCGCAACGAGGAGCGGCTGGGCCCCAACGGCAACACGTACAAGGCGTCGACCCTGGCCGAGCGCGAGTTCGTCTCCATGATGGGCGCCGACGACCTGCTGGAGCCGGACTACCTGGACGTCGTCCTGGAGCGGATGAAGGCCGACCCGAACGCGATCGCGGTCCAGCCGGGCGTGAAGGTGATGGACAGCGACGGGAACCTGGTGCCCTCGCTCGGCATCGGCGACAAGGTCAAGCGCCGGATCGCCGCCCCCGCCCGCAAGGCCGGCGTGATCAGCGGCGAGGACGCGGTCAAGAGCCTGCTGTCCGGCAACTGGCTGTACACCCCGTCGCTCCTCTACCGGCAGTCGGCGCTCTCCAAGATCCCGTACCGCCCCGACATCGACGCCGTCCACGACCTGGCGTTCATGGTCGACATGCTGATGGAGGGCGGCAACCTGCTGGTCGACGAGCGCGAGGTCTTCCGCTACCGCCGTCACCAGGCCAGCGACTCCTCGACCCGGGTCAAGGACGGCAAGCGCTTCGACGAGGAACTGCGCTACTACGGGCTGATCGCCAAGGAACTGCGCGCCAAGGGCTGGAACGCGGCGGCCCGCTCGGCCGACCTGCACCTCTCGTCCCGTCTGCACGCCCTGATGGTGGCCGCCGGACGCCTCGGCGCGGGTGACTTCGCCCACGCCGGCGCCATGGTCGGCCGCGCCGTCCGCAGCAGCTGACCGGCGCGGATCCCCTCCAGCAGGCCCTTCGCCCGGAGCAGCCGCTCCGGGCGGCGGTTCTATCATGTCGGCTGATCCCGATCGCCGACCCACCCCGCCACTCCATGCCACTCACCGGACGTGGCCACGCACGGAAGTGACAGACATGACTGATCTGGCCACCAGCCCGGTCGGCGGCTCCGAGGCGGAGCCGCGACAACCGGAGGGCGCCTCCGCTGCCCGCCCCGGGCGGATGGACGGCCTGCTGGCGCGGCCCTGGGCGGTCCGTTCGGCCGAGGCCCTGGTCTCGGTCGTGGCGGCGTTCGTCTTCACGCTGCTCTGCATGCGCATCAACGTCAACCCGCTCAACCGCGTCGGCCAGGTCAGCGGTCTGGCCATGGTGCAGAAGTACGCCGCCGTGGTCGGGCTGCCCGTCCTGGCGGTGCTGCTCTACACGGCCTACCGGGGCAGCCTGGCCCGCTACCAGCTCACCCAGCGGCTGGTCTGCGCGGCTGTCGCCGGCCTGGCCACCGGCGCGGTCGCCGGCGGCATCGCGGTGGCGCTGAACGGCACCGACTGGGGCCTCGGCGGCCAGGAGGGCGACCCGGGCAACCTCATCGGGATGGCCAACGACATGCTGCGCGGCAAGGGCCTGCCCGGCGTCTACCCGCCCGGCTTCCCGGCCGTGCTGGCGGTCTGGTCGAAGCTGTTCTACGGGGGCATCGGCGGCGTCGGCTACGCCATGAAGGACGTCCAGCTGATCTGCAGCGCGCTGGTCGGCCCGATGGCGTACCTGTCCTGGCGACTGCTGCTGCGCCCGTTCTGGGCGCTGCTGGTCGCCGTCCCGGCCGCGATCCTCTTCCTGGACCCGATCCGCCCGTACAGCCACGTGACGATGCTGGTCATGGTGCCGATGCTGGCCGGGGCCCTGCGCGAGCTGCGCCGGGCGCACGAGCTGACCACGCGCTCCACGGTGCTGCGCGGCGTCGGCTTCGGCGTCTCGTTCGGCGTGATGTTCCTCTGGTACTCGGGCTGGTTCGTCTGGGCCGCGCCCGGCGTGCTGGTGCTGACGCTGTTCCTGGTGCCGTGGCGCCGCGGCGCCGCCCGGGTCAAGCGGGTGCTGCTGTTCCTGGCCGCGACGCTGGTGAGCGCCGGCGTGGTCGGCTCGCCGCTGCTGTACGAGCTGGTGAAGCAGGGCGCCCAGGCGAAGGACCGGTACGCCTACCTCTCGGTGTACATCGACCCGGCGTACATCATGGGCTGGGCCTCGGACCGCAACGGCGACCTGAACTACCACGACTTCCCGTGGCGCGGTGAGCTCGCCGGGCAGAGCGCCTACACCCTGCTGCTGCTGGCCGGCGCCGCGCTGGCGCTCGGCCTCGGTCTGCGCAGCGTCCTGGTCCGCACCACCGCGGCGACGCTGATCAGCGCCTGGCTGCTGCGCTTCTACTTCGCCTCGCACCTGGCGAAGGACAAGGCCGTCATGCTGTACCCGCGCACCACCTGGATCATCCTGTACGCGCTGATGATCCTCGCGGTGCTCGGCCTGATGTTCGCCGTCCAGCGGGGCACCGCCTGGCTGCGGACGGTGCAGCGCGTCGGCGCCGACGGCGGGCCCGCGCCGGTGACGCTGCGGCCGGCCGTCACCGGGCGCCTGGTCGCGGGCGCGGTCTGCGCCATGGCGCTGTTCGCCGCCATGTCGGCCTCCTGGTCGGTGGACCGCTACATGCCGACCACCAAGCCGGAGTACGTCCCCACCGCCGACGCCAAGGGCATCGACATGGGCGCGGACGCCTGGCGCGCGCACATCCTGGTGAACCGCAACGGCAAGTGCCCCAAGTACGACCCGGCCGGTCCCACCGACTGCGCCCCGGTCAACAAGGGCCTCCACGAGTACAACAACGAGCCCGACAAGGGCCGGCTGTGGTGCGCCAACGTGACCGGCGAGGAGTGGTCGCTGGTCTGCGGCTCGAAGCGTCCGTGGTGACGCGGGTCCGCGGCCGCGGCTGACGACGGTCACCCTCTCGGGGCCGGTGAGGTGCGCCTCACCGGCCCCGATTGGCATCCGGGCTGCTCCATGTGGCAGTATGTCCAAGTTGCTCGGTTGAGTGCCGATGCTGCGCGCCTCCCGCCGGGAGGACCGGAAGCGAGTCCCATGTACTCGTCGTTCCCGTGATGGCCGTCAAGCGTGAGTTCTACGCCACGGCAGCTGCGGGGCGGACGTACGGGAATCTTCCGGGAAGCGTGTGCGGGGTCTCGACCCGGCTCCCCCCACCCCGGAAAGTTCGAAACCGACGAGTTCTTCGCCGGTTTTTTGCAAGCGCGAGTGCGACACGCCCGAGCGCGGGGGTCGGAGGGGATTCGTGCAGTGACTAACGACAGAAGGACTACTGAGTAGCCATGGCGGGACAGAAGATCCGCATCCGGCTCAAGGCCTACGACCACGAGGTCATCGACTCCTCGGCGAAGAAGATCGTCGAGACGGTGATCCGTACTGGTGCGCAGGTCGCGGGCCCGGTGCCGCTGCCCACTGAGAAGAACGTGTACTGCGTCATCCGCTCGCCGCACAAGTACAAGGACTCGCGCGAGCACTTCGAGATGCGTACTCACAAGCGTCTGATCGACATCCTCGACCCCACGCCGAAGACGGTTGACTCGCTGATGCGTCTCGACCTGCCGGCCGGCGTCGACATCGAGATCAAGCTCTGAGAGGCGCACCGAAGATGGCTAAGCAGATTAAGGGCATCCTGGGCGAGAAGCTCGGCATGACCCAGGTCTGGGACGAGAACAACCGGGTCGTCCCGGTGACCGTCGTCAAGGCCGGGCCGAATGTCGTGACCCAGGTCCACACCGCCGACAGCCCGGCCGGCTACGACGCCGTCCAGATCGGCTTCGGCGAGATCGACCCCCGCAAGGTGAACAAGCCCCTCGCGGGCCACTTCGCCAAGGCCGGTGTCACCCCGCGCCGCCACCTGGTCGAGCTCCGTACCTCGGACGCGTCCGAGTACACCCTGGGCCAGGAGATCACCGCCGAGCTGTTCGAGGCGGGTGTCAAGGTCGACGTGACCGGCACCTCCAAGGGCAAGGGCTTCGCCGGTGTCATGAAGCGCCACAACTTCCGTGGTCTCGGCGCCGGTCACGGCACCCAGCGCAAGCACCGTTCGCCCGGTTCCATCGGTGGCTGCGCCACCCCGGGCCGTGTGTTCAAGGGCCTGCGCATGGCTGGTCGGATGGGCCACGAGCGTGTGACCACCCAGAACCTGACCGTGCACGCGGTCGACGCGGAGAAGGGTCTGCTGCTCATCAAGGGCGCCGTCCCGGGCCCGAACGGCGGCCTCGTCCTCGTCCGCACCGCGGCGAAGGGGCTGTGAGGAAATGAGCACCATTGACATCCTGTCGCCGGCTGGCGACAAGACCGGCAGCATCGAGCTGCCGGCCGAGATCTTCGACGCGAAGGTCAGCGTTCCGCTGATGCACCAGGTCGTCGTGGCGCAGCTCGCTGCGGCCCGTCAGGGCACCCACAAGACCAAGACTCGCGGCGAGGTCCGCGGTGGCGGCAAGAAGCCGTACCGCCAGAAGGGCACCGGCCGCGCCCGTCAGGGCTCGACCCGTGCGCCGCAGTTCGCCGGCGGTGGCGTCGTGCACGGTCCCGTGCCGCGCGACTACTCGCAGCGGACCCCGAAGAAGATGATCGCCGCCGCCCTGCGCGGTGCGCTCACCGACCGGGCCCGCCACAACCGCATTCACGTCGTCACCGGCGTGACCGCGACCGAGGCGCCGTCGACCAAGGCCGCCAAGGGCCTGTTCGGCAAGATCACCGACCGCAAGAACGTCCTCCTGGTCGTCGAGCGCTCGGACGAGCTGGGCGTCAAGTCCGCTCGCAACCTGCCGAACGTGCACATCCTGGACGCGGGTCAGCTGAACACCTACGACGTGCTCGTCTCCGACGATGTGGTCTTCACCCAGGCCGCCTTCGAGCGTTTCGTGGCCGGTCCGGCCGCGTCCGCCAAGGCCGTTGCCGCTGAGGGCGAGCTCGAAGGGAGCGCCGCCTGATGAGCGACGTTACGAGCAAGACGTTCACGGACCCCCGTGACGTCCTGGTGAAGCCGGTCATCTCCGAGAAGAGCTACAGCCTTCTCGACGAGAACAAGTACACGTTCATCGTGTCGCCGGGCGCCAACAAGACCCAGATCAAGCAGGCCGTCGAGGCGGTCTTCTCGGTCAAGGTCGAGGCTGTCAACACGATCAACCGTCAGGGCAAGCGCAAGCGGTCCAAGACGGGCTTTGGCAAGCGCAAGGACACCAAGCGCGCCATCGTGACGCTGGCCGAGGGCAACCGCATCGACATCTTCGGTGGTCCGGTCTCCTGAACCAGGAGATCGTGATCGTCGATTAGGACGAGGACGAGAGAGCCAAATGGGCATCCGCAAGTACAAGCCGACTACGCCGGGCCGTCGTGGCTCCAGCGTGGCCGACTTCGTAGAAATCACGCGGTCCACGCCGGAGAAGTCGCTGGTTCGCCCCCTGCACAGCAAGGGCGGCCGTAACAACGCCGGTCGTGTCACCGCTCGCCACCAGGGTGGCGGTCACAAGCGCGCCTACCGCGTGATCGACTTCCGTCGTCACGACAAGGACGGCGTGCCGGCCAAGGTCGCGCACATCGAGTACGACCCGAACCGCACCGCGCGCATCGCGCTCCTGCACTACGCGGACGGCGAGAAGCGCTACATCATCGCGCCGCGCGGCATCGCGCAGGGTGACCGGATCGAGAACGGCGCTGGCGCCGACATCAAGCCGGGCAACAACCTGCCGCTGCGCAACATCCCGGTCGGTACCACCATCCACGCGGTGGAGCTGCGTCCCGGCGGCGGTGCCAAGCTGGCCCGCTCGGCCGGCTCCGGCATCCAGCTGCTGGCGCGTGAGGGCAAGATGGCGCACCTGCGCATGCCCTCCGGTGAGATCCGCCTGGTCGACGCGCGCTGCCGCGCCACCGTCGGCGAGGTCGGCAACGCCGAGCAGTCGAACATCAACTGGGGCAAGGCCGGCCGCATGCGCTGGAAGGGCGTCCGCCCGACCGTGCGTGGTGTCGCCATGAACCCGATCGACCACCCGCACGGTGGTGGTGAGGGTAAGACCTCCGGTGGTCGCCACCCGGTCTCGCCGTGGGGTAAGCCCGAGGGCCGTACCCGTCGCCCGAACAAGGCGTCGGACAAGCTCATCGTGCGCCGCCGCAAGACCAACAAGAAGCGCTAGGAGCAGGTCAGATGCCGCGCAGTCTCAAGAAGGGCCCCTTCATCGACGGCCACCTCATCAAGAAGGTGGACGCTCAGAACGAGGCGGGTACTCAGAACGTCATCAAGACCTGGTCCCGTCGTTCCGTGATCTCCCCGAGCATGCTCGGTCACACGATCGCGGTCCACGATGGCCGCAAGCACGTCCCGGTGTTCGTCACCGAGTCGATGGTCGGCCACAAGCTCGGCGAGTTCGCTCCGACCCGCACCTTCCGTGGCCACGTGAAGGAAGACCGGAAGTCGAAGCGCCGCTAAGAGCCCCTTCAGTGGCCTCCGGCCACGGGGCCTGAGCTTTCAGCGCCAGAACGACTCAATGACTTACTCCATTAAGGGGACAACCATGGAAGCCAGGGCACAGGCGCGGTACATCCGCGTGACGCCCATGAAGGCCCGCCGCGTGGTGGACCTCATCCGTGGCATGAATGCCACGGAGGCCCAGGCCGTCCTGCGTTTCGCTCCGCAGGCCGCCACCGTGCCGGTCGGCAAGGTGCTCGACAGCGCCATTGCCAACGCCGCGCACAACTACAACCACTCCAACGTGGACGACCTCTACATCTCCGAGGCGTACGTTGACGAGGGCCCGACCCTGAAGCGGTTCCGTCCGCGTGCCCAGGGCCGCGCCTACCGGATCCGCAAGCGGACCAGCCACATCACCGTGGTCGTCAGCAGCAAGGAAGGGACCCGGTAATGGGCCAGAAGGTTAACCCGCACGGGTTCCGCCTCGGCATCAGCACGGACTTCAAGTCCCGCTGGTACGCCGACAAGCTGTACAAGGACTACGTCAAGGAAGACGTCGCCATTCGTCGCATGATGACGAAGGGCATGGAGCGCGCCGGCATCTCCAAGGTCGAGATCGAGCGCACCCGCGACCGCGTCCGCGTCGACATCCACACCGCCCGTCCCGGCATCGTCATCGGGCGTCGTGGCACCGAGGCCGACCGCATCCGCGGCGACCTCGAGAAGCTGACCGGCAAGCAGGTCCAGCTGAACATCCTCGAGGTCAAGAACCCCGAGCTGGACGCCCAGCTCGTGGCTCAGGGCGTCGCGGAGCAGCTGTCCTCCCGCGTCTCCTTCCGCCGTGCCATGCGCAAGTCGATGCAGGGCACCATGAAGTCCGGCGCCAAGGGCATCAAGGTCCAGTGCTCCGGTCGTCTCGGCGGCGCCGAGATGAGCCGTTCGGAGTTCTACCGCGAGGGTCGCGTGCCGCTGCACACCCTCCGTGCGAACGTCGACTACGGCTTCTTCGAGGCCAAGACGACCTTCGGCCGCATCGGCGTGAAGGTCTGGATCTACAAGGGCGACGTCAAGAACATCGCCGAGGTCCGCGCTGAGAACGCCGCTGCCCGCTCGGGCAACCGCCCGGCCCGTCCCGAGGGTGGTCGTCCCGCCCGCGGTGGCGAGCGCCGTGGTGGCGAGCGCGGTGGCCGTGGCCGTCGTCCCGCCGCTGCCGAGGCCCCCGCGGCCCCGGTCGCCGAGGCTCCGGCTGCTGAGAACACCGGAACGGAGGCCTGACCCCAATGCTGATCCCCCGTCGGGTCAAGCACCGCAAGCAGCACCACCCGAAGCGCCGTGGCGCTGCCAAGGGTGGCACCGAGCTGGCGTTCGGCCAGTTCGGCATCCAGGCCGTGACCCCGGCCTACGTGACGAACCGTCAGATCGAGTCCGCTCGTATCGCGATCACCCGTCACATCCGTCGTGGCGGCAAGGTCTGGATCAACATCTACCCGGACCGCCCGCTCACCAAGAAGCCGGCCGAGACCCGCATGGGTTCCGGTAAGGGTTCGCCGGAGTGGTGGATCGCGAACGTGCACCCGGGTCGGGTCATGTTCGAGCTGTCGTACCCGAACGAGAAGGTTGCTCGCGAGGCGCTCACCCGTGCCGCGCACAAGCTGCCGATGAAGTGCCGGATCGTCCGGCGCGAGGACGGTGAGAGCTGATGTCGGCCGCTACCAAGGCTGCTGAGCTTCGCTCGCTGGACAACGAGGGTCTCGTTGCCAAGCTGCGCGAGGCCAAGGAGGAGCTGTTCAACCTCCGCTTCCAGGCGGCGACCGGGCAGCTCGACAACCACGGACGGCTCAAGCTCGTCCGCAAGGACATCGCGCGGATCTACACCCTGATGCGCGAGCGCGAGCTGGGCATCGAGACGGTGGAGAACGCCTGATGACTGAGAACACCAACGAGACGCGCGGTTTCCGCAAGACCCGTGAGGGTCTCGTCGTCAGCGACAAGATGGACAAGACCGTCGTCGTCGCCGTCGAGGACCGCGTCAAGCACGCTCTGTACGGCAAGGTCATCCGCCGTACGAACAAGCTGAAGGCGCACGACGAGCAGAACGCGTGCGGCGTGGGCGACCGGGTCCTCCTCGCGGAGACCCGCCCGCTGTCCGCGACGAAGCGCTGGCGCGTCGTCGAGATCCTCGAGAAGGCCAAGTAACGAAGCCGATGAGGTACGGCCGTATGTGCAACGGGTCCCCCCGGGGACGCCGATGTGAGCAGCGGCCGGCCCGTCGACTCTCGTTGACGATCAGGAGAAAGCTGTGATCCAGCAGGAGTCGCGACTGCGTGTTGCCGACAACACTGGTGCCAAGGAGATCCTTTGCATCCGTGTTCTCGGTGGCTCCGGTCGCCGCTACGCCGGAATCGGGGACGTCATCGTCGCGACCGTCAAGGACGCGATCCCCGGTGGCTCGGTGAAGAAGGGTGACGTCGTCAAGTGCGTCGTCGTCCGCACCGTCAAGGAGCGCCGTCGTCCGGATGGCTCGTACATCCGCTTCGACGAGAACGCTGCTGTCGTGCTGAAGAACACCGAGGGTGACCCCCGCGGTACCCGCATCTTCGGCCCGGTGGGCCGCGAGCTGCGCGACAAGAAGTTCATGAAGATCATCTCGCTGGCGCCGGAGGTGCTCTGACCCATGGCGAACAGCATGAAGATCAAGAAGGGTGACCTGGTCCAGGTCATCACCGGCAAGGACAAGGGCAAGCAGGGCAAGGTCATCAAGGCCATGCCGGCTGAGAACAAGGTCCTGGTCGAGGGTGTCAACCGGGTCAAGAAGCACACCAAGCCGGGTCCCGGTACCCAGGGTGGCATCGTGACCGTCGAGGCCCCGGTGCACGTCTCCAACGTCCAGCTGGTCGTGGAGAAGGACGGCAAGAAGGTCGTCACCCGCGTCGGTTACCGCTTCGACGACCAGGGCAACAAGATCCGCGTTGCCAAGCGGACCGGTGAGGACATCTGATGTCTGAGACGACTGTTGAGAAGGTGGCCCCCCGCCTCAAGGAGCGTTACAACTCCGAGATCAAGGGCCAGCTGCAGGAGCAGTTCTCGTACGAGAACGTCATGCTGATCCCCGGCCTGGTCAAGGTCGTGGTCAACATGGGTGTCGGCGAGGCCGCCCGTGACAGCAAGCTGATCGAGGGCGCGATCCGCGACCTGACCGCGATCACCGGTCAGAAGCCGGCCGTGACCAAGGCTCGCAAGTCCATCGCGCAGTTCAAGCTGCGCGAGGGCCAGCCGATCGGCACCCACGTCACCCTCCGTGGTGACCGCATGTGGGAGTTCCTGGACCGTCTGGTGTCGCTGGCCCTGCCGCGCATCCGTGACTTCCGTGGTCTCTCCCCGAAGCAGTTCGACGGCCGTGGCAACTACACGTTCGGTCTGACCGAGCAGGTTATGTTCCACGAGATCGACCAGGACAAGGTCGACCGTCAGCGCGGTATGGACATCACCGTCGTGACCACCGCTCAGACCGACGACGAGGGCCGGGCGCTGCTGCGCGCTCTGGGCTTCCCGTTCAAGGAGGCGTGAGCCAATGGCGAAGAAGTCCCTCATCGCGAAGTCCGAGCGCAAGCCGAAGTTCGGCGTCCGGGCCTACACCCGGTGCCAGCGCTGCGGCCGTCCGCACTCGGTGTACCGCAAGTTCGGCCTGTGCCGTGTCTGCCTCCGTGAGATGGCGCACCGCGGCGAGCTGCCGGGCGTGACCAAGAGCTCCTGGTAATCCAGCGCTCTAGGCACCGCTAGCGAAGCAGAGGTGCCCGATCCCACAGCGGCCCGTTTTGGGCCTGCCGTACGGAGTCCCGTAAGGTGGTGGGGTCGGGCCCCCTGCCACGGCTTCCCCATGGATGTCCGTGGCCCTCTTCTGGGAGGGCTCGCACCCAGTCTTACTACGTCGTAGGTCCCCTGCGCTTGTGCCCCTGGCGCACTCGAAGAGTGCGGCAGGGGGACCTGGCGCGGAGAAACCACGGCGAGAGAGGCCTGAGGCCATCATGACCATGACCGACCCCATCGCAGACATGCTCACGCGTCTGCGCAACGCGAACTCGGCGTACCACGACTCTGTCGCGATGCCGTCGAGCAAGATCAAGGCGCACGTCGCCGAGATCCTGCAGCAGGAGGGTTACATCTCCTCCTACAAGGTTGAGGAGCCCGCTGAGGGCGAGGTCGGCAAGAAGCTGACCATCGAGCTCAAGTTCGGCCCCAACCGTGAGCGCTCCATCGCCGGCATCAAGCGCATCAGCAAGCCGGGTCTGCGTGTTTACGCAAAGTCCACCAACCTGCCGAAGGTGCTCGGCGGCCTGGGCGTGGCGATCATCTCCACGTCGTCCGGCCTCCTGACCGACAAGCAGGCCGCCAAGAAGGGCGTAGGCGGAGAAGTTCTCGCCTACGTCTGGTAATTCGGGAAACGGAGGTACAGCAATGTCGCGTATTGGACGGCTGCCCATCCAGGTCCCCGCTGGCGTGGACGTCACCATCGATGGCCAGACGGTCTCGGTGAAGGGCCCCAAGGGTTCCCTCACCCACGTCGTCGCTGAGCCGATCGAGATCGGCAAGGGCGAGGACGGCACCGTGCTCGTCACCCGCCCGAACGACGAGCGTCGCTCGAAGGCCCTGCACGGCCTGACCCGCACGCTGGTGGCGAACATGATCACCGGCGTGACCCAGGGCTACCGCAAGTCGCTGGAGATCAGCGGTGTCGGCTACCGCGTGAACGCGAAGGGCTCCGACATGGAGTTCTCGCTCGGCTACAGCCACCCGATCCTGGTCACCGCGCCGGAGGGCATCTCCTTCGTCGTCGAGTCGCCCACCAAGTTCCACGTGGACGGCATCGACAAGCAGAAGGTCGGCGAGATCGCCGCGAACATCCGCAAGCTGCGCAAGCCCGACCCGTACAAGGCCAAGGGCGTCAAGTACGCGGGCGAGGTCATCCGCCGCAAGGTCGGAAAGAGTGGTAAGTAAGCGATGAGCGTCTCTGTCAAGATCGGCAAGGGCAACGCCTACAAGAGCGCCGCTCGCAAGCGCCGCGCGATCCGCGTTCGCAAGCGCGTCGTCGGCACCGAGGTGCGTCCGCGTCTCGTCGTGACGCGCTCGAACCGTCACATGGTCGCCCAGGTCATCGACGACGCCAAGGGTCACACCCTGGCGTCGGCGTCCACCCTCGACGTGTCCATCAAGGGCACCGAGGGCGACAAGACCGAGCTGGCCAAGAAGGTCGGGAGCCTGGTCGCCGAGCGCGCCAAGGCCGCCGGCATCGAGTCGGTCGTCTTCGACCGCGCGGGCAACCGGTACGCCGGCCGCATCGCCGCCCTGGCGGACGCGGCCCGTGAGGCCGGGCTCGACTTCTAAGCCGCTCGTCGACTCTGTCGACGGACGTAAACGAGAGAGGTAATTCCAATGGCTGGACCCCAGCGCCGCGAAGGCGGCGCCGGTCGCGGCACGGGTGGCGAGCGGCGCGACCGTAAGCGTGACGGTCAGGGCAACGCCCAGGCTGTCGAGAAGACCGCTTACGTCGAGCGCGTCGTCGCGATCAACCGTGTCGCCAAGGTTGTCAAGGGTGGCCGTCGCTTCAGCTTCACCGCGCTCGTCGTGGTGGGCGATGGCGAGGGCACCGTGGGTGTCGGTTACGGCAAGGCGAAGGAGGTTCCGGCCGCCATCGCCAAGGGTGTTGAGGAGGCCAAGAAGAACTTCTTCCGCGTCCCCCGCATCCAGGGCACCATCCCCCACCCGGTTCAGGGTGAGAAGGCCGCCGGCGTCGTGCTGCTGAAGCCCGCCGCCCCCGGTACCGGTGTTATCGCCGGTGGTCCGGTGCGCGCCGTCCTGGAGTGCGCCGGCATCCACGACATCCTGTCGAAGTCGCTCGGCTCGGACAACGCGATCAACATCGTGCACGCCACCGTGGCCGCTCTGAAGGGCCTCGTGCGCCCCGAGGAGATCGCCGCCCGCCGTGGCCTGCCGCTGGAGGACGTGGCTCCCGCCGCTCTGCTGCGGGCTCGTGCTGCCGGGGTGAGCGCCTGATGGCTCGCCTGAAGATCACGCAGACCAAGTCGTACATCGGCAGCAAGCAGAACCACCGTGACACCCTGCGCTCGCTTGGTCTCAAGCGTCTGCACGACGTCGTGGTGAAGGAGGACCGTCCCGAGATCCGCGGGATGGCCCACACGGTCCGTCACCTGGTGACGGTTGAGGAGGTGGACTGATCATGGGCGACAACCCGATCAAGATCCACAACCTGCGTCCCGCCCCGGGTGCCAAGACCGACAAGATCCGCGTGGGTCGTGGTGAGGGCTCCAAGGGTAAGACCGCCGGTCGTGGTACCAAGGGCACCAAGGCCCGCTACCAGGTTCCGCAGCGCTTCGAGGGTGGCCAGATGCCGCTCCACATGCGCCTGCCGAAGCTGAAGGGCTTCAAGAACCCGTTCAAGATCACGTTCCAGGTCGTCAACCTCGACAAGCTGGCCGAGCTCTACCCGCAGGGTGGCGAGGTCACCGTCGAGGACCTGGTCGCCAAGGGCGCGGTTCGCAAGAACTCCCTCGTCAAGGTGCTCGGCACCGGCGAGATCTCGGTTGCGCTGCAGGTGACGGTCGACGCCGTCTCCGGCTCCGCCGCCGAGAAGATCAAGGCTGCCGGCGGCACCGTCACCGAGCTCGTCTGAGCCCGCTGACACCCGGCTTCGAGCCCCGCACCTCCTCCGGG
>NZ_JBEPAK010000095.1:0-24870 GCF_040298565.1 Kitasatospora sp. NPDC001539
CGGGGGCGGGCCCGGCGCGCGGGCGGGGGCCCCGGGCCGGTCGACCGCACGCACCCGGCGGTCCCGGCTCGCGAAGCAAGGCGACGCGCCCCTGTCAGATGTCAGGGACCGCCGGAGCCGGTGCGTTCCTACGCTGACAGTCATCGGCCCGGCCCGTCGCCGGGCCCCGCACCAGCCAAGGGAGAACCACCCCATGCGCAGGATCACCCACGCCCTGGCCGCCCTCGGCCTCGCCACCGCCGCCCTGACCGCGATGGGCACCGGCAGCGCCGGCGCCGCGGACGGCTCCTGGGCCGGCTGCCCGTCCGGGGCGGTCTGCATCTACCCGCAGAACCAGAACCCGGCCGTCTCCCCCACCAACGTCTACTACAGCTACGGCGCCCACAACCTGAGCAACCAGTACGGCAACCACTGGGTGCTCAACAACCAGACCGGCGGCGCGCACGCCCACCTCTGCCGCGGCTCGGGCGGCGCGGACTGCGTGTACGACATCCCGGCCCAGAACGGCGTCTACTACGACCTGGGGCCGATCAACTCCATCACCCTCGACCGCCCCTGACAACCCACCACCAGCCGGGGGTTGCCCGCCGCACGGGGGACCGGCGGGCAACCCCCTCCCACGCCACCGGGCACGGAACAGAACCACCCGCCGCCCGTGGCCTGCACCAGTGCCTCATCTCACGGTCACGTTGGAGTCCGTGGCGCCGGTCAAGCGACCTGGACCGCACTCGGCTCGCCGGCCCCTCCATACCGCAACTGCATTCAACCCACCACCACCGCGGTCCCCGTCACCAGCGCCGCACCCACGGGCGCCAACGGCTCACACTCGGCGAGCACATGGGAGGAGCTCGAACAACCCCCTCCGTCAGCCGCCCTTTGTATGATCGTGCGTCGGCGCGTCAGCGCCGAACGCAGTACGACAGGGGCGGTTAGTCCTCGATCAGTCGGGGGCATGGTCGAGTGGCGCACGGACGGCCCAGCTGTGTCGTCCGAAGCCGACGACTGGCGAAGAGCACCATCAGTGGGGGGAACCGGACATGAGTACACCTGCAGCAGACGGGCAGTTCAGCCTCAGCAGCCAAGCCATGAACGGCGCGGTGGCAGCGTTGAACGGAATGGCGCTGAACAACCCGACCATCGGTGGGGTGGCCGACGAGTCGACCAACGCTGCCGCGACGGCACACAGCGGCTGGGACACGGCAGGGGCGCTCCGGGCTGCGCTCGCCGAGTGGCACGAGCAGGTGGGTCAGCTGACGGCGAGGCTGAACCAGAACAGCGCGGCGATGGAGCAGACCACGTTGAACTACCACGGCACCAATCTCTCCATTGCCGACGCGCTGAGGGGGAAGTGAGCGATGCTGGGATACGAGGACGTTCTGAAGGCCAACCCCGGCACGCTCAGCACTGCGGCCGCCAAGTGGCGTGAGATGGCACAGAAGTTCCACGCCATGGAGACGGACTTCGATCAGAAGGTGCTCTCCGTGACCCGGAACGGGTTGTGGACGGGCGGGACCGCGAGCATGGCGGACTTCCAACTGGTACTCACCAAAGGGCAGATAACCGACGCCCAAGTCGAGGCGAACGCCGTGGCATCACTTCTCGACGACGCGAAGTCGGACTTCGAGGCGGCCCAGAAGCAGGTTCGCGATGCTGCGGACGGAGCCGTCAAGGCTGGTTTCAAGGTTACGGGCACCGGCGTCGCCGTCCTGGACACCAGCACGATGGACAAGGCCACCCTGGAAGCTCTGCACCACGACCGCGAGACCCGGGACGCCTACGACGAGGCCGCTGCCAAGTGGACCAAGGCAATCGAGGAAGGTCTCCAAGCGGCGACCGACGCTGACAAGCGGGCCGCGGCAGCCCTGCGCAGCGCGTCGAAGGCGGGCAACCCGGACAACACCTTCAACGGACAGGCGGTCGGCGGTGGAGACGCCGCTGACGCTCAGCGCGCGGCTTCCCTCGCCACCCGACTCGACGATCTCAGCCCGCAGGAGCGGGACCAATTGGCGAACCTGATGCGGGCGAACGCCGACAGTCCGCAGTTCTCGCAGACGCTGTTGGACAAGCTGGGCCCCGATGGCATGCTGAAGCTCGCCCAGAAGCTCGACGATCCCGGCGACGACGGCGGGAAGAAGGCTTCCTACCCGAGCCTGCGGACGGACCTGACCCGGGCGCTCGCCTCCGCCACCCAGGATCCAGGCAGCGACTTCTACAAGAAGTGGCGCGAGGGCATGAAAAGCGCGGGCGAGCGGAACTACGGCTCCAACACCGAGCCGGTGTACGGCTACCAGATCCTCACCACCATGATGACCAAGGGGAGCGCGAAGTACTCCACGCCCTTCCTCACCCAGCTGGCGGACGACATCACCGCCAGCGAGAAGGAACACCCTGGCAGGTGGAACTACAAGGCCAACCACACCGGCAGCGCACTCGGCGCCGACCCACTGGACAACGTTCTGACCGTGATGGGGCGCCAGCCCGATGCGGCGACGGCGTACCTGGACCCGGGTGCGGACGGCGCCAACAAGCGGCTGCACTACCTGCTGAAGGAGAGGCACTGGCCGGACGGCTACCTCACCGGCTACACCATGGTCAAGGTACCGGACCCGCTCGCACAGAGCGGACTCGCCGCCGCAATCGAGGCTGCCTCCACCGGCGAGTCGGCCGGCAGTTCCCACGACGGCCGGCACACCGAGGCGCAGGCACGGGTCATGCACGACACCGTCGTCACCCTGGACGAGGGGCAGGGCGGCGACAAGATCAGGGACACGTTGCGCCGGCCTCTCGCCAACGCCCTCGCCGACTACGTCGGGGACACCCACGAACTGCTCAACGGACGCAACGACGTCTACGGCGCCCACACTGGGCACGACTCGGTCTGGAAGGACGGTGACACCGTACGCATGGCCGTCGGTCAGGACAGTCTGGTCCGGGTCATGCGCGGTCTCTCGGACGACCCGGCCGCCTACGGGGTGCTGCACCAGGCGGAAACCGGCCAGATAGCACAGGACCTTGCAGCCCTCGGGCCCCATCCCGACCGCGATGCGCTGAAGGATGCGATGGGCAAGGGCGCGGCCGCGCTCGGCACCTACGATGCCATCCGCGCCGATGCGGCGATGGACATGCGCGACGACAAGAACGCCCAGGCCGACTGGAAGGCCAAGATCCTCTACCACACCGTCGGTGCCCCCATCACCCCGATCCCCGGCATCGGCGATGCCGCCCAGCGCATGGTGGATACCTGGACCTACGAAGTCAGCCTGAACGAGAAGGACCAGAACAACGCCGAGGCCAATGCCAAGATCTCGGACACCTATCTGGACGGCACCAGGCAGATGTCCGACCTGGTGGGCATCTGGGCCCGTGACCATGGCATCAGCCCGGAGGACCACATGATCAACGGGCTCCAGGACGACGTCCTGAACACCCGTAACCGCAGCAGCGACGTCGCCGGTCACTACCTCGGCCGGGGCAACGCCTGATGCCCGCCGCCCGTGCCTCCCGCCGCGCCGTCGTCGTCGCCCTTGCCCTGGCGGTGGCGGCAGCGGCCGGCCTGGGTCTCTGGTGGGCGCTCGGCCGGGACGATCCCGACCGCGACTGTGCCGGCCTCCGCACCGACGACCGCATCCGCCAGGTGCTCGGCGCCGCCTGGCGCTCCGACCTGCCGTGCACCGCCCTCGGCGACGAACTGCGACGCGCCACCACCGGCGAACGGCCCGGCGTCCACAGCCTGGCGCAGGCCCGCGCCATGCGCGCCGTCGTCCTCGCGCTCGCGGACGGCAGGGGCCACCACGTCCACCCGGACCTCCGCCGGCCGCTCGCCGAGGCCCTCGCCGACTACGCCGCGGACACCCACGCCGTGCTGGCCCTGGTCGACGACACCTACAACGCGCACTCCGGACAGCAGAGCGACGCGTGGGAGGACGGGCAGGGCGTCCACTTCTCGGTGCAGCCGCGGGAACTGGTCCGGGCCGTGCGCGGTCTCTCGGACGACCCGACCGCCTACGCCCTGCTGCGCGCCGCCGACCTGCGGCGGTCGGCCGCCGGGTTCGCCGCGGTCGAGGCGCCGCCCTCCGATGCCGCGCTGGAGGACGTGGTGGGGCGCGCCGCCGCGCCCGCCGGTGCGTACGACGCCGTCGCCGACGACGTGCTGCGCGAGCGCGGCGCCGACTCGCAACGCCCGTGGCGCAGTGCGGCGCTGGACCGCTTCCGGGCCGACGGACCAGACCCCGCACCGGCCTACTCCGCCGACCCCGCCGGGCACCTGACGGCCGCCTGCCTCGCCCGGACCGATCCGAACGACGCGAGCGGCTTCGTCCAGCTCCAGGGCCAGACCGTGTGCCTCCTCAACCAGTGGTCCGCGGCCTCCCGGTCGAACCTCGGCCCGCCCGAGCTGGGCGTCCTCGGAGACCGGGCACTGAACACGACCCACACCGGACGGCAGGAGGCGCAAAAGGCTATCGCCCCCTAGTAGTACTTCGTTAGGTCTGAGATGGTCGGGGCCGTCTTGGCTGACCTGTGGTGGGTAACTCTCGGTGGCAGGTGGGGCATTCGCCGGTCCAGGCTCGTATCAGGTCCTGGATGGCGTCGAGGACTCGGTAGAAGGTCAGGCCGGCGCCTCGACTTTTGGGTCGAGGCGCCTGAGGGTGAGGAAGGCGTGGGCGGCGGTGACGAGGGTGATGTGGTGGTGCCAGCCTCGCCAGGTGCGGCCCTCGAAGTGGTCCAGGCCCAGGCCGTGTTTCATCTCGCGGTAGTCGTGTTCGATGCGCCAGCGGATCTTCGCCAGGCGCGCGAGGCGGCGGACCGCGGTGTCGGGTGGCAGGCTGGTCAGCCAGTACTCGGTGGGCGCGCTCGCGCCGGGAGGCCACTCGACCAGGAGGGTCTCTGCCGGCAGGGCGCCGTCCCAGGAGGCGCCGCCGCCCGCGTCGGCGGCGGCGAGGGCCCGGGGGATCTTCCCGGCGGGCCGCACTTGCAGGACGCGGAACCTCGACCGCATCGCGCCGCGGCTGCCCTGACGCCAGGTGACCTGGCGAAACGCCCGGCGGCCGCCGGTGGTGGCGAGCTCGTGCAAGGCGACGGAGTCGGTTCGGTAGCGGGGCAGTGTCCTGCGGCCGGCGCCGCCGTAGGCGGGCGCCTCGGGCTCGGTGTCGTGGCGGTGCGCGGTCTCGTCACCCCGCACCGCAACGATGTAGTCCAAGCCCCGCGAGCGCAGGGCATGGCGGAAGGCCGCGGACTGGCCGTAACCGGCGTCGGCGACCACGACCTGCGGGGTGAGCCCCCAGGAGATCAACTCTTCGAGAGCGTCGATGGCCAGCCGCCACTTCTCGATGTGCCTGATTTCCGGTGGCAGGCCGGTGCGCCGCCGGCGCACGTCATTGCTGTCGTCCCAGTCCGGCGGTACGAACAGCCGCCAGGACAACGGGCTGGAGGCCTGGTCGGTGGCGGCGTGGACGCTGACCCCGACCTGGCAGAGCGAGCGCTTGCCCAACGCGCCGCAGTACTGCCGCGAGGTGGCCACGGACTGGTCGCCGGCTTTCGGGAACGAGGTGTCGTCGATCACCCACGCCTCCGGCGCGAGAGCGGAGGTCATCTTCCCGGCGATCTTCCGCAGCACCAAAGTGTGGTCCCACGGCGACTGGCTGACGAACTGCTGCAAGGCCTGCATGTTCCCGTCCGGCAGGCGTTCGGCCATCGGCTGGATCGACTTGCGCCACCCGTCCAGCATCAGCCCCCGCAGGTAGCAATCGCCCTGCCGGCGCTGATCCTTGCGCGCGAGCGATGCGAAGACCTCGGCCACGAAGTCTCCGAGGTCCCCGCGAAGCCTCTCCACCTCGCCAAGATCCACAGGCCGCAGCATGCACCACCGCAACCATCAAGATCAACTCGACCTAACGAAGTACTACTAGTGCTCTGACCGAGAACGTTTACCGGGTTGGCGGCGGTGGGGCCGGAACCGGTTGGATGAGACGCACATCCAACGGGTTGGGGGCGTGGTGGCGGAGCCGGTCAAGGTCAGGAGGCTGACCGACCAGGAGGGCCAGCAGTTAGAACGGATCGTGCGTCGGGGCAGCACCAGCACGGTGCGCTACCGGCGGGCGATGATGCTGCTGGCCTCGGCCGGCGGGAACCGGGTTCCGGTGATCGCCCAACTGGTGCAGGCCGACGAGGACACGGTGCGGGATGTGATTCACCGGTTCAACGAGATCGGCCTGGCCTGCCTGGACCCTCGGTGGGCGGGAGGCCGTCCCCGCCTGCTCGGTCCTGACGACGAGGACTTCGTCGTCCAGACGGCCACCACCCGCCCGACCAAGCTCGGCCAGCCCTTCACCCGCTGGTCCATCCGGAAGCTGCTTGCCTATTTGCGCAAAGTCCCCGGCCGGGTCATCCGGATCGGCCGCGGGCCCTGCGCTGCCTGCTCGCCCGACGCGGCGTCACCTTGCAGCGCACCAGGACCTGGAAGGAGTCCACTGACCCCGACTACGACGCCAAACTGGACCAGATCGAGCACGTCCTGGACTGCTTCCCGGACCGGACCTTTGCGTTCGACGAGTTCGGCCCGCTCGGCATCCGCCCCACCGCGGGCAGTTGTTGGGGCGAGCAGGGCAAGCCCGGCCGGCTGCCGGCGACCTACAAGCGCACCCACGGCGTGACGTACTTCCACGGCTGCTACTCGGTCGGCGACGACACTCTGTAGGGCGTGAACCGGCGCCGCAAGGGCACCGCGAACAGCCTGGCCGCACTGAAGTCGATCCGGGCGGCCCGACCGGACGGCGCCCCGATCTACGTGATCCTGGACGACCTGTCCGCCCACAACGGCAAGACGGTCCTGCGCTGGGCGAAGAGCAACAACGTCCACCTGTGCTTCACCCCGACCAACGCCTCCTGGGCGAACCCGATCGAGTCGCACTTCGGACCGCTGCGGCAGTTCACGCTCGCCAACTCGAACCATCCGAACCACCCGGTCCAGAGCCGCGCTCTGCACGCTTACCTGCGCTGGCGCAACGCGAACTCCCGCCACCCCGACGTCCTGGCCGCCCAGCGCAAGGAACGCGCGCGCATCCGCAGTGAAAAGGGCCTTCGCTGGGGAGGCAGGACGCTCATCGAAGCGGCGTGAGCGAGCCCGCCTCTGCAGGCCCGCTCCCCCGAAGACCTAGACCGGCACGCGGACGAAACCCTGGGTCCAGTGGTCCTCATCGATGTCGTACTCTCCGATCTCGAAGCAGTCCGGCTCGTCGGCGAAGCCCGGTAGAAGACGCGCGCGGCGCATCCGCTTCTTGGCCACGGCCTCGGAGGAGTAGATGCCGAGCAGCTTGAGGTCGTCGCCGTCCTGCTCGTCGATGAGCACGTCCCCGTCGTCGAGGTGAATCGTCTCGTCGTTGGGCCCGGCTTCGTTCTGGTGGCTGATGTGCCAGAGGGGATAGACCTTCACGGGCGCAGGCTATCCCGGCCCAACCGGTGAGCTTTCTCGGCCAGAGCACTAGCCTGCTCCGCCCCGGGGCGTGCCGCCGGACGGTGCCGGTGGCGCCCGGCAGTCACCGCAGGGGTGGCCCGGCCGTGGCTCGGCCGGGCCACCTACCGGTCAGTGCGGGTCGGTGCGCTCCTCGAGGCGGGTGCCCTGGCGCAGGGTGATCGACATCAGGTCGCTGGGCGCGTCCAGTTCCAGGCGGTGCCAGCGGCCACGCGGGACGATGACGGCGGTGCCCGCCCGCAGCCGCACCGTGTCCTCCGAGCCGCCGGGCTCGGTGGGACGGAAGTGGACGCGGACGCCGCCGGTGAGGCAGCACACCGCCTCCTCGGCCGCGGGGTGCATCTCCCAGTGGTCGGCGTGGACGTCGGCGTCGGTCTCCACGTGGAAGGTGGCGATCTGCCAGGCACCGGAGTCGCTGCTGGTCATCCGCCGCTCGGCGGCCCGGAGGTCGCCGTCGGGGTGGATGTGCAGCGCCGAGGCGAACAGGTCGATCGGGGAGCTGGGTGTCGTCGTCATGACGGTGTTCCTTCCAGTCGGTTCGGTGCGGGGGTGACGGGCCGGGGGTCAGGGGCTGCGGCCCGGCGGCGGGGCAGCACGACGATCGCCACGACCGCCGCGAGGACGAAGAGGGCGGCGCCGACGGCCAGGCCCAGGGCGTACCCGTCGTTGAGCGCGGCCGGGTCGGTGGCCGTGCCGGTGCGGTGCGCGGCGACGGTGGCCAGGGCGGCCAGGCCGACGCAGCCGCCGAGTTGGCGGGTGCTGTTGAGGAGCCCGGAGGCCGCGCCGGCCTCTCCGGGGGCGATCCCGGTGGTCGCCGCGGCGGCGACCGGCGCCAGTACCAGTCCGGTGCCGACGCTGGCGACGAGGGACGGGCCGAGGACGTCGGTGAGGAAGCCGCCGTCGGGGCTGATGAAGGCGAACCAGACCAGTCCGGCGGCCGCCAGCAGCGCGCCGGGCACCAAGGCCGCGCGCGGGGTGCGGGTCGCGATGAGGCGCGTCGCGACGGCGGTGCCCGCGACCAGCCCGGCCGAGAAGGGCAGGAACGCGGCACCGGTGGCCGCGGCCCCCATGCCCAGGACCTGTTGCAGGTAGAGGGACACGAAGTAGAAGGCGGTGAACTGGCCGGCCGCGGCCAGGAACACCAGCACGTTGGCTCCGGCGATCCAGCGGCTGCGCAGCAGGCCGAGCCGCAGCAGGGGCGCGGAGGCCCTGGACTCCACACGGACGAAGGCGACCAGGAGCACGGCCGCGGCGGCGAGGGTCGTCAGGGTCGCCGGGGAACCCCACCCCCGGGCGTCGGTGCGCACCACGCCGAACACCAGCAGCCCGACTCCGCCGGTCGCGAGGACGGCGCCGGGCACGTCCAGCCGCTCGCTCCGGCCCGGCCGCGCCCCGGCAGGTACGCCCGCGAGGACGAGGACCAGAGCCGATGCCACGACGGGCAGGTTGACCAGCATCACCCAGCGCCAACCCGCGTACTCGGTCAGCACGCCGCCCGCCAGTACGCCCAGCGCTCCGCCCGCGGCGTTCACGGCGCTCCAGACTCCGAACGCACGGACCCGCCGGGGGCCCTCGGGGAAGGTCGTGGTGAGCAGTGCCAGCGCGGCCGGCGCGGCCGCGGCAGCGCCGAGGCCCTGGCCGGCTCGGGCGGCGATCAGCTGCCAGGGCGCCTGGGCCAGTCCGCCCGCCAGCGAGCACAGTCCGAAGACGGACAGGCCCAGTACGAACAGCCGGCGCCGCCCGTACAGGTCGCCCGCTCGACCGCCCAGCAGCAGGAGTCCGCCGAAGGCGAGCGCGTAGACGTGCACGACCCACGAGAGGTCGAGCGGCGCGAATCCCAGCGCGGTGCGGATCGCGGGCAGGGCGACGTTGACCACCGACATGTCCAGGGCGAAGACGAACTGGGCGACGGAAGCCGCCGCCAGCACCGTTCCGGGGCGCCCACGTAAGTTTTTGTACATGTAAGGAAACTAGCGCGGGTCGGTCGCGGTTGTCGACACCTCGGGGATGATGGGGGGCATGTCGCAACCAGCCGCACCGCGCAGGACCCCCGGCCGACCTCCCCGCATCACCCGGGAGGAGGTCGTCGAGACGGCACGCCGGATCGTGGCCGCTGACGGCGTGGACCGGTTGACCATGCGGCGACTGGCCACGGAGATCGGCAGCACACCCATGGCGCTCTACCACCACGTCCGGAACAAGGAGGAACTGCTCGTCCTGCTGCTGGACGACTACGCCGCGCGGACCCTGCGCCGCCCCGAGGAACTGCCCGCCCGGCCCCGCGAACGGGTCGTCGCCGCCGCTGCCACGATCCACGAGGCGCTCGCCGCCTGCCCCTGGATCGTGGAGGTGCTGACCGCCGACGACCTGATGTCCACCTCCGCCCTGTGGTTCGTCGAACAGATCGTCGACGGCCTGGTCGAATGCGGCCTGTCCCCCGAGCGGGCCGTGCACGGCTACCGCGCGATCTGGTACTACACCGCCGGGGAGATCGTGGTCCGCACAACGGCCACCCGGCGGCGACGCGCGGCCGATGACCGCCCCACCTACCGCGACCGCGTCTTCGCCGACCTCGACCCGAGCGTGCTGCCCCGCTTGGCACAGGTCGCGGACCGTTGGGCCCCCCTGACCGCCGAGGACACCTACCTGGACGGCCTCCACGCCCTGGTGGACGGCCTCCTGACCCCCCGCTGACCCGCCCGTCGCCCTGCACCTGCGGCGCCGGTCGAACGCCAAAGCCCGCTCACGCCGGCGAGGTCCCCGACCCGGACCGGGGAGGACCCCCGGTCGGTGTCAGCGCTCGCGGCCGCGGGCCTTGAGCGGGGTGGCCGGGAGTTCGGGGGCGGGGAGGCGGTGGCCGGCGTAGCCGTGGACCTGGCCGAAGCGGGTGCCGGTCATCCAGTCGGCGCGGGCCTGGGCGATGTCCTCGGGGGTGCGGCCGACGAAGTTCCACCACATGAGGATCCGCTCCTCGAAGGGCTCGCCGCCGAGGAGTAGCACCGAGGCGTCGGTGCGGGCGAGGAGGGGAAGTTCGGTGCGGCCGCAGCCGAGGTAGAGCATCGAGCCGGGTTCGACCGGGGTGCCGTCGACGTCGAGGCGGCCCGTCATGGCGAGGACGGCGTACTCGAAGTCCGGGACCAGGGGGAGCTGGAGTTCCGCCCCCTCCGTGAGGGCGAGGTCGGCGCCGACCAGCGGGCTGTAGGTGGTGCCGGGCGAGGTGGCGGTGTCGAGGGTGCCGAGGATGACGGTGGCGCGCAGGCCGGGGGCGGTGACCACGGGCAGGTCGGCGTGGTGCTCGAAGGCGGGGGCGGTGTGCCGGTGGGCGTCGGGCAGGGCGACCCAGAGCTGGGCGCCGTGCAGGTAGCGGGCGTGCGGGCGCGGGGACTCCTCGGAGTGGGAGATCGCCCGGCCCGAGGTCATCAGGCCCAGCTCGTACGGCCGGACGGTCTGCAGGCTGCCGAGACTGTCACGGTGCAGCACCTCGCCCTGGTGCAGCCAGCTGACCGTCTGGAGGCCGGTGTGCGGGTGCGGCGGGACCTGCATGCCGGGCTCGTCGGCGATGTCGTCGGGGCCGTAGTGGTCGACGAAGCACCAGGCGCCGACCATCCGGCGGCCGAGGTTGGGAAGCAGGCGGCGGACCACCGTGCTTTCGCCCAGCTGGACCTGACGGCCGGTCAGGAGGTCCTTCACCGGCCCGGTCGTGGCCTCGCGGCCGCAGCTGGTCGGGGCGGGCTTGAGGTCGAGGTTGCTCATCGCGGTTCCACCACCGTACGAGGAGGGCCGGGCGCGGGGGGCGGGGAGGGGGGATGGGGAGGGAAGCGGAGGGGTTCGGGCGAGGAGGAGTCCCCCGTCGTCACCGATCATCCAGCACGGTGGCGGGTTCCTCCACCCGCGCCCGGCCATCCGGCGGTGCGGTCCCGGCGCGCGAAGCCCGTCCGCGCCCGGCCATCCGGCGTGAAGGCCCGGCGCGAGCGAAGCCCGTCCGCGCCCGGCGGGCGGTCAGTGCCCGCAGGCCCACCAGGCGTCCGCGCTCGCCTTGTCGGCCAGCTCGCGCAGCTTGCGGACGGCCTCCGCCGGGTCCTCCGCCCCGTAGACGGCCGAGCCGGCCACGAACACGTCCGCGCCCGCCTCGGCGCAGCGCTCGATGGTGGTGGCGGACACGCCGCCGTCGACCTGCAGCCACAGCTCCAGGTCGTGCTTGGCGATCAGCTCCCGGGTGCGGCGGATCTTCGGCAGCATGATGTCCAGGAAGGCCTGGCCGCCGAAGCCGGGCTCCACCGTCATGATCAGCAGCATGTCGAGCTCGGGCAGCAGGTCCTCGTACGGCTCGATCGGGGTGCCGGGCTTGAGCGCCATGGAGGCCCGGGCGCCCTTGGCGCGGATCTCGCGGGCCAGCCGGACGGGCGCGGCGGCGGCTTCGACGTGGAAGGTGACGGAGCCGGCCCCGGCCTCGACGTACTGCGGGGCCCAGCGGTCCGGGTCCTCGATCATCAGGTGGCAGTCGAGCGGGGTGTCGGTGGCCCGGGCGAGCGATTCGACCACCGGGACGCCCAGGGTGAGGTTGGGCACGAAGTGGTTGTCCATGACGTCCACGTGCAGCCAGTCGGAACCCCGGACGGCCTCGGCCTCGTCGGCGAGCCGGGCGAAGTCCGCGGACAGGATGCTGGGGTTGATCTGGGCCATGACCGACTACCTTCGTGCGGGGGCTTGCAGGGGCCGGGCCACCCGTCGCCGGGCGGCACCTCGTCCCATCATCTCGCGCCGCACCGCCGGTGACCGCACCCCGGCGCCCCCGCGTGACCGTCATCACACTCCGCGCGGGGTTCCCGGGCCGCCGCCGTGGTCATCAGCACTTGAGCGGCCCCGCGCCGTCCGAACGGCTCAGCTGCCGCCGCGGCCGCGGGGCCGTCCGATCAGCCGAGCTCCCCGCGCCCGCCCGGAGCCATGCCGAGGAAGGCTTCCGATGGTCGATCTCGTCCACCCCGCCCGCGCGCTCTGGTGGCTCTTCGAGCCGGTGCACGGCGTCAGCTACTTCCTGCCCGAGGGCCGGGCCGCCTTCGAGGAGGCCGGGCTGCGCGGCCCCTGGCGCGGGTACTTCGCCAGCCGCTCCGCCCCGCTGGGCGCGGTGGAGGCGCCGCCGGTCGTCGCCGCATTCTTCAACTTCGCGCCGGCCATGGTGGAGCGCGCGCTGCCGTCCGTCTGGTCGCTGGCGAGCCCGGAGGAGACCCTCGCCGCCCGGCTGAAGGGTTCGGCGGCGGCGCTGGCCCGGCTGCTGGAGCACGTCGACCGGGAGCAGGTGGAGCTGGTCGCCGACGCCCTGGAGCAGGCCGCCTCCCGGCTGGACTGCGCGGGCCGGGTGCTGGCGGCCGCCAACGCCGCGCTGCCCCGCCCGAGCGGGCTGTACGAGCGGCTCTGGCAGGCCGCCACCGTGATGCGCGAGCACCGCGGGGACGGCCACGTGGCCGCGCTGGTGGCAGCCGGGCTGGACGGCTGCGAGGCGCTGGTGATCCGCTGCGCGATGGACATGCGGCGCGACCAGCTCCAGCCGATGCGCGGCTGGACGGACGCCGAGTGGGAGGCGGCGGCGGGGCGCCTGGTCGAGCGCGGCTGGCTGACGGCCGCCGGGGCGGTGACCGAGCTCGGCCGGACCCGCCACCAGTCCCTGGAGGCGGCCACCGACCTGGCCGCCGCCCGGGTGTGGGAGGGCTACCCCCGGGCCGAACTCGACCGGCTGGCTGCGGCGTTGAAGCCGATCGCGGCCCTTTGTCGCAGCCAGCTGCCGTACTACCCGGCCGGGCTGCCGGACCACACCTGACGCTCATCCGAACCGGGCGGGCCGAGGACGATCCCCCGCCCGGCGAAGAACGGCCCGAACGAGCGCCACGGCACCCGCGCGAAGGCCTGCGACTCCCCCGGGAAGCCGGAGGGGTTGTGGATCAGCAGCGCGGTGTCGGTGGTGCCCACCGCGAGCACCAGGTGCCCGCCGCGGCGGACCGGCGGCGGACCGTTCGGCTCCCGGATCGACGGGTGCACCGAGACCATCACCAGCCGGCCGCCGGCCACCTCCTCCGCCACCTGTTCCGGCGTCAACTCCCGTGCGAACGCCGCCAGTCCCCAGCGCCGCCGGACGTAGTCGGCGAACGGCACGTGGATCAGTCCGCGCAGGCTCTCGCCGTCGCGCACGTACGCCCCCGCCGCCACGCACTCACCGGCCAGCGCCATCATCGTCGGGGTGACCCCCCACCAGTGCTCCAGCGCCATCCGCAGGCAGGCCACCCCGCACAGCCGCCAGGACCACCACGCGTACTCCTCCGGGGTGGCCGCCCCGGACTGCCCCCACCGGGGGTCCTCCGCCGCGTCGAGGCGCCCGTCCACGATCTCCCGCACCAGCTCCGCGGACTCCCACTGCGCCCGGTACGGCACCTCGTGCACCACCCGCGCCGACCGCGCGGCGCCGCCCTGATCGACCATTCCCCGACGCTCTCACGCCGGGGCGGCCGTCCGACTCACGACACTCCCTGGGTGCCGGTGCCCTCCGCCGACTTCGCCGCCGCCTTCGCCGCCGCCTCCGGCGCCTTCGCCACCGTCACCGGCTCGCTCGGATCGCCCGGCTCGCCCGGCTCCGCCGACGCAGCCGCCAGCGCGGCCCCCTCGGCCCCCTCGGACTCCTCGGGCCCTCCCGAGGCCGCCGACCGGTGGGCGAGCCGCTGGGCCGCGTTCCGGCCGCGCTGCTCCACCGGCAACGACCCGGTGGCGCGGGCCAGGCCGAACGGCGGCATGTCGAAGTAGATCGACTCGTAGCCGCCCTCGGGGGCGATGTACGTCTCGTGCCAGAGCCCGACGTGCCCGCGGACCCGGCCCTCGCGCACCATGCGGTTGGCGATCCCCCAGACGGTGTGGTGGAAGCCGTCCGGCGCGCTCGCGTAGCGGTACAGCTTCTCCTTGGACTCCCAGTACTGCACGACGTAGTAGGTGCGCGGCGAGGCGGTGAGCAGGATCCGGCCGCGCAGACCGCGCTCGGGGCTGCGCCGCAGTTCACGCAGCATCCGGAACATCGCGAACATCACCGGGCCCCAGTGGTGCACGGCCCAGAACCGGTTGATCCGCATGCCGAGCAGCAGCACCACGGTGTCGCCGGTGGCGGCGGCGGTGGTGTAGCCCGGCAGCGGCTTGGCGAACATCGAGCGTCCGAACGTGGTCCCGAACGTGGTCCCCTTGGGCATTCCCGGCCTCCCCGCACCCCATGTAATCGGCGATTACATCAAGGCGCGAAGGGCCGGTCAAGGGTCGCCGCAAGGGCAATTCCGTTACTCTTCCGGCCGGTTGGCGATCCCCTGCCGGAAGGTGTCGAGCACCCGCACGGCCAGCTCCTCGGCGTTCTCGGCCGGCAGGTACCCGTCCACGATCATCTGCGCCAGCCCGTAGACCACCGCCTGCCCGGACAGCATCACCAGCCCCGGATCCCCGGGCCCCAGCCGCCCGGCCCGCTGGTCAGCGACGATCAGCCCGGCGAACACCCGGTCCATCCCGTCCAGCCGTTCCCGCAGCTCCGGATCCCGCACGGCCGTGAACACCCGCGAGCGCACCAGCTCGAACCGGCGCGGATGCCGAACGGCGTACCGGACGAAGCCCAGTCCGAGCGCGCGCATCGCGGAACCGCCCGCCGCCTCCGCGGCCCCCACCTCCGCCTCCTGCCACCGCACGAAGTCCGCCAGCACGTGGTCCGCCACCGCGGTCAGCAACGCCTGCCGGTCGGCGAAGTGCCGGAAGGGCGCCCCCGGCGACACCCCGGCCCGGCGCGCCACCTCCCGCACGCTCACCTTCTCCTGCCCCTGCTCGTCCAGCACCTCGACCGCCGCCGCCACCAGCGCCTCCGGCAACGCCCCGTGGTGGTAGGCCTCCCGCTCCCTCATGCCTGCCTTGCTACCACAGCCGGGGGCGCCTCGGGCCGGTCCGAGGCGCCCCCGGCGGGCAGGCACCCGGCGGGCGGGAGCCGGCAGGCGGAACCCCGTCGCCCAGGAACCCCGTCGCCCAGGAACTCCGCCGACCAGGAGCCCGGCGGTCTACCAGGCGTAGTCCTCCGGAGCCGGCTTGCGGCCGGGGAACAGCTCGTCGAGGCGGTCGAGGGTCTTCTGGTCGAGCTTCAGGTCGAGCGCCCGCAGGGCGGCGTCGAGGTGGGCCGGGGTGCGGGGGCCGATGATCGGGGCGGTGACGGCCGGGCGGGAGAGCAGCCAGGCCAGGGCGAGGTCGGCGGGATCGGTGCCGATCTCGTCGGCGAAGTCCTCGTAGGCCTGGAGGCGGTCCCGGTGCCTGGCCAGGAGTTCGGCGGCGAAGCCGAGGGCGCCGCGCACCCGGGTGCCCTCGCGCTCCTTGCGGAGGACGCCGCCGAGCAGACCGCTGCGCAGCGGGGACCAGGGGATCAGTCCGAGGCCGTAGTGCTCGAGGGCGGGGATGACCTCGAGTTCGACGGTGCGGTCGAGCAGGTTGTACAGGGACTGCTCGCTGACCAGTCCGAGGAAGTGCCGGGAGCGGGCGGCCTCCTGGGCCCGGGCGATGTGCCAGCCGGCGAAGTTGCTGGAGCCGACGTAGATGATCTTGCCCTGGGCGACCAGGACCTCCATCGCCTGCCAGATCTCCTCCCACGGGGTGTCCCGGTCGATGTGGTGCATCTGGTAGAGGTCGATGTGGTCGGTCTGCAGCCTGCGCAGGCTCGCCTCGACGGCCTTGCGGATGGCGAGCGCGGAGAGCCTGCCCTCGTTGGGCCAGTCGCTCATCGCGGCGTAGGCCTTGGTGGCGAGCACGGTGCGCTCCCGGCGGCCGCCGCCCTGGGCGAACCAGCGGCCGATGATCTCCTCGGTGCGGCCCGCGAGCCTGCCCTCGCTGTCGCGGCCGTAGGAGTTGGCGGTGTCGAAGAAGTTGATGCCTCGTTCGTGGGCGGTGTCCATGAGGCGGTGGGCCTCGGCCTCCTCGGTGTGGGGGCCGAAGTTCATGGTGCCGAGGCAGAGTCGGGACACGGTGAGGCCGGTGCGGCCGAGGTGGGTGTACTCCATGGCGACCCACCCAAGACCACACCGGCACTGGTGTCCAGCACCTCGCGCGGCCCGGCGGATCGCCACCCGTGCGTGGCGAACTCCCGTACGGCCCGCGGCCGCAGGGCGCGCGCAGCCCCCGAGGTGACTACCCGAGCGCCGCCCGGGTCAGCACCCCGGCCGCCCTCCCGTCCACCAGCACCACCACCGCCGGATGCCCGCCCGCCAGCGCGGCCCGCGCCTCGGCGGCGGACTGCCCCACCCCGACCGTCGGCAGTGCCGGCCCCAGTAGCGGGCGCACCGGGCCGTCGGGCTTGGCCCCGCCGTCCGCGAGCGCCGCCCGCAGCACCTCGCGGGAGACCGAGCCCAGCACCTCCGCGTCGGCCACCCCGTACGGCCGCGCCGCCCGCGGCAGCACGGCGGGGGCGATCCCGCCCGGCGCGGCCCCCAGCGCGTCCAGCGCCTCGCCGACGGTCGCGTCCGCCCCGACCGTCACCAGCGGGCCCGCCGCCGCCAGCGCGGCCCGCAGCTCCGTCCGTCCCGGCTCCTCCAGGAAGCCCCAGCGCCGCATCCACGCGTCGCTGTGCACCTTCGACAGGTAGGAGCGGCCCGAGTCCGGCAGCAGCACCACGACCAGGTCGTCCGGCCCCAGCCGGCGTGCCGTCCGCAGCGCCGCCGCCACCGCCGTACCGGAGGACGGCCCGGCGAGGATGCCCTCCTCGCGGGCGAGCCGACGCGCCGTCAGGAGCGACTCGCGGTCCGGGATCCGCTCGAAGGAGTCGATCACCTCGGAGCGGTAGGCCTGCGGCCAGCGGTCCTCGACGGTCTCCGGGTGGAGGAAGTGCCCGATGCTCTCGACGAACCACGGGCTGCCGTCCCCGCCGCCGTACGAGGAGGACTCCGGGTCCGCGCCGATGACGGTCACGGCGCCGCCGGACACCTCCTTGAGGTGGCCGCCGGTACCGGTGACGGTGCCGCCGGTACCGACCCCCGCGACGAAGTGGGTCACCCGGCCGCCGGTCTGCTCCCAGATCTCCGGGCCGGTGGTCCGGACGTGGGCCTCGGGATTGGCCGGGTTGTCGTACTGGTTGGCGAGCCAGGCCCCGGGGATCTCCTCGGTGAGCCGCCGGACCACGTTGAACAGGTGCCGCGGATCCTCCCGCGGCACGGACGTCGTCGCGAGCACCACCTCGGCGCCGTACGCCCGCAGGATGTCCGCCTTCTCCGGCGACGCCTTGTCCGACACCCCAGCGATCACCCGGTACCCGCGTTGGCGGCCGACGATGGCCAGCCCGATGCCGGTGTTGCCGGAGGTCGCCTCGATGATCGTCCCACCGGGCTGCAGCAGGCCGTCCCGCTCCGCCGCCAGGACCATGGACAGCGCCGCACGGTCCTTGACGCTGCCGCCGACGTTGAGGAACTCGGCCTTGGCGTAGATCGGCGCCGCGATCCCGGCACCCAGCCGGGCGAGGCGGAACAGCGGCGTCCCGCCGATCGCCTCCAGGACGGACTCGTGGACTGCGGTCATCATGCGCTCCTTCATCCGGTGCAGCCGTCTGCACGGTGCGTCCGCCCCAGCCTGCCCACCCCCGCGCCCCGCTAGGCCCGCCCCGCCCCCCGGTCGGCCGGCTCCCCCGCCGGGGGGAGGCGCCCCCTCCCGGGGCAGGACCCCAACTCCCCGGTGCGCGGAGCAGCATGGGAGCGAGCCCCAGGCCCGAGGAGCGGACATGAACCGGCACCGGCCGCGCACCACCACCCCGGCCGTCACCCTGGCCGTCACCCTGGCCGGAAGCCTCGCCCTGCCGTACATCGCCCTGAAGAGCTACTGGGCGGCGGGCGGGCGGGCCGGACTGGGGGCCGGCTTCGACATGGGCGACGAGTTCCGGCGCAACGGCGCACCCGCCGCCCTGGTGTGGCTGGAGCGCCACGGCGTGGACTTCACCGCCGTACTGGCCCTGACCGGCCTCGCCCTCGCCGTCGTCCTGGCCCGCCGCCCACCCCGGCGCCGTCCGCTCCGGCTCCTGCTGCTCACCGCCGCCCGGGCCGGCACCCTGCTGGTCCCGTACGGCCTGCTCACCGCCCTGCTCGGCGCACTCGGCCACGGCGACGGCCCGGGCCACGACCCGCTCACCGGCTGGGTGGTCCCGGCCGGCGCGGCGGCCTTCACCGGCATCGGCACGGCCCTGGCGGTCGCCTCCTGGCCGTACCGGAGCAGCGGCGACTGCCCGGTCCGCCCGACCCGCCCAGCCAGTCCGACCCGCCCGTCGGAACCGGAGCCGAAGCCGGCACCGGCACCGGCGGCCCAGCAGTCCACGACGCCGAACTGACGGCCCCTCCGGTCCGACCGACCGCCGACCGCACCTCCCCGACCGCGCTCGCGGCAAGGCCGCCCGTCACACCCGCCCCATCCGTCCCGGCCCGGCCGAAATCGCTCGTCACGGCGGTCCCGACGCCGTAGCGTGGTCCGGTCGACGATCTTGGCGCAGGGCCACGAGCAGAACGGAACAGCACCGATGCAGCAGTACCAGGGGTGGGCGGACGAGGGCTACGGCGCCGTGGCGGACGCCTTCGCCGCGAACTTCGCCGACTTCCCCGAACTCGGCGCCGCCACCACCGTCTACGTGGGCGGCCGCAAGGTGGTCGAGCTGTGGGGCGGCACCGCCGACGAGCGCACCGGCCGGGCCTGGACGCGGGACACCCTCGTGCCCGTGTTCTCCTGCGCCAAGGGCGCGGTCGGCATCAGCGCCCTGCTGCTCGCCCAGCAGGGCCGGCTCGACCTGGACGCCCCGGTCGCCCGCTACTGGCCGGAGTTCGCGCGCCACGGCAAGCAGGCCGTCACGACCCGGATGATCCTCGGCCACCGGGCCGGCATCCCGGCCCTGGACGCGGTGCTCTCCTTCGAGGAGATCGCCGCCTGGGAGCCGGTGGTCCGGGCGATCGAGGAGCAGCAGCCGCTCTGGGAGCCGGGGACGACCTACGAGTACCACGGCCACGTGCTCGGTTTCGCCGTCGGTGAGGTGATCCGCCGGATCACCGGCCTGACCCCGGGCGCGTTCCTGCGCAAGGAGATCGCGGAGCCGCTCGGCCTGCCGCTGTGGATCGGCCTGCCGGAGTCCGAACTCCCCCGGGTGGCCCGACTGGTGGAGGCCGAGGGGCGCCGTCCGATGCCCGGCCCGGAGCACCTGCTCACCAGGATCGTGACGATGAACGGCGCGCTGGTCTTCCCCGGCCTCGACGTGCCGCACGGCTGGAACGACCCCGCCCTGCACGCGATCGAGCTGCCCGGCGCGGGTGCCGTCGCCTCCGCCGGCGGCCTGGCCGGCCTGTACGCGGCCGCGGCCACCGGCCTGGACGGCGGCGAGCGGCTGCTCTCCCCCGACACGGTGGCCGACGCGGTGCGCGAAGTCTCCTCCGGCCAGGGCTTCCTGGGCTTCGACATGGGCGCCCGGTGGGGCTCCGGCCTGCTGCTCGACTCCCCCGCCTTCCGCCGGCTGCTCGGCCCGCGCAGCTTCGGCAACGACGGTGCCGGCGGCCAGTTCGCCTTCGGGGACGACGAGTTCGGCGTCGGATTCGGGTACGTCGCGAACCGGATGATCGGCCACGGCGACGCCCGCGCCAACCGGCTGATCGAGGCGGTGCGCGGGTGCCTGGGGTGACGCCCCAGGAATCCTCCCGGGGGCGGGACTTCCTGGCGCGGGTCACGGAACTCGCCGCCACCGGCGCCCTCGGCGCGCTGCGCTACGGTGCCCCGCTGCCCGAACTGGCCGCCCGCTACGGCGATCCGTGGGACGGCGGCGGCATCCACCGGGAGGGCCGCTGGCCGCACGCCTTCGGCTTCGGCGACGTGCTGGCGGTGTTCTGCCGCTGCCGACGGCTCCGGTCGCTGACCCTGCCGGCCTGGCAGGGCGAGCTCGACCTCCCCCGGGAGGGGGGCGGAGCGGAGACCTACGCGACCCGCGTCGGCGAGTCGGAGCTGACCGCGGCCCTCACGGCAGCGGGTTGCAGCTGGCGGACGGTGACGTACGAGAACGTGCCCGACCAGCGGACCCTGGAGTTCTCACCGGCCGAGGACCTCTGGGTGGCCCTGGTCCTCGCCCCGCACGAGGGCCGCGACGGACCGCGGGTGGAGGACTGGCTGCTGCACAAGGCGCTGCTGTGGGGGTACGAGCACGCCGACTGCCCCGAGCCCGACCCCGCCCTGCCCGACGACGGCTGGGGAGCCGCCGCCGAGCGCTGAGGCCGGGCTCCCCGGGCTGAGGCCGGCCTCCTGGGCTGAGGCGGCGCCTCCCGGGCCCGTGCCCGGGGCAGGGCTGCGGCTGGACGGCGAAGCAGCGGAGGGCCGTTCCGTCCCCGGTGCGGAACGGCCCCCCGCCGTGGTCCAGCCGTGTCCCAGCGGTGTCCTCCGCCGTGTCCCCCGCCCGCCGACCGTTTCCCCCGCCCGCCGACCGCGTCGCCCGCCGCGAATCGCGGCCCCGCCGCCGACGGTGTCCCGGGGTGCGCTGCTCGGTCGGCGCTCCTCCGCGCCCCGCCCGGCTACTTCAGCAGGAAGTCGTAGACCGCCTGCCGTCCGGCCGGGTCGGCCGCCCGGCTCTGCACGGAGTGCGCCGCCCCGGGGACGATCACGACCTCCGGGTCGTGGGCCGACTCGGCCTCCTGGCGGAGCCACTCGTAGGGCGTGGAGAGGTCCCGGTCGCCACCGAGCAGCAGCACCGGCACGTTCGGCAGCTTGCGATGGGCCGGTGGGGTCGGCGGCACCTGCTCCCGGGGCCAGTCCTGGCAGGCCAGCAGGCTGCCCAGCCCGGTCGCGGTCGCCGCGTCGTACGGCCAGGTCTGCTCGGGGGTCAGCCGCTGCCGGGTGCGCTCCAGCGCGGCCGCCCGGCCCTCGACCGGAGTGTCCGAGGTGCCCCACGGGTAGTGGCCATCGGCGCACAGGGTGGCGGCGTGCAGGCCCTGGCTGAGCAGTTCGGCGGGCGCGGCGTCGCCCTGGTGCACCTCGTCGATGAAGGCCCGCAGCTTCTCCGGCTGCCCGGCGGCGGCCTGGTGCAGGGCCTCCGGCACGCCGCCGTAGTTCGGGTCCGCGAACTCGTAGCTGGTGAGCGCGTCCAGGATCTGCGCCCCGTTGCCGTAGGTGCGGACGGTCGCGGCGAGGTCGGCGGCCGGGTCGGTGGTGCAGCCGGTCGCCCGGCAGGCGGCCCGGAGGACCCGGGCGGTGGCGGGCAGGGCGACCAGGTCGAGCGGGTCGTACCCCTGCTGCGGCACGACCGAGTCGAGCACCAGCCGGGCCACGTGCGCCGGGTGGGCGAGCGCGTACCGCTCGGCGACGAAGGTGCCGTAGGAGACGCCGTCGATGGTGAGGCGGCGGTCGCCGAGGGCCCGTCGCAGCAGGTCCATGTCGGCGACGGTGTCGGCGGTGCTGTAGAAGCGGGCGTTCGGGCCGAGGGTGGCGGCGCAGTCGGCGATGGACTGCTTGCGGGGCACGGCGAGGTCGGAGGAGCCCATGTCCTCCTGCAACCCGGGGCACCGCAGCGCCTGCTGCCCGGTGCCGCGCTGGTCGTACATGACCAGGCGGTAGTCCTTGAGGACGGGTTGCAGCTTGCTCGCGATCCGCCGGATCAGCGGTGCGCCGGGCTGGCCGGGGCCGCCGGTGAGGAACAGCAGGTCGCCCTTGGGGGCGTCGGCGTTCCCGGTCATCGCCACGTCGAGCCGGAGGGTGCCGGGGACGGCTCCGCTGTGGTCGAGCGGCACGGTGACGGTCCCGCAGGTGAATTCGGGCGCGCCCGCGCAGGGTGCCTGTCCGGTGATCCCGCCGCCGTGCCGGGCCGGTGCGGCCGGAGCCGCGACGGCGGGAGTGGCCAGGGTGGTGCCGGCCGCCACGGCGACGGCGCCCAGCAGGGCCGCGAGGCGGCCGCGCGTGCTCGTCATGTTCGTCCTTCCCGGTCGCGCCGCGCCCCTCTTGACGCGGTCACGCAGTCAGCTTGGGCCGGGGCGACTCGGGAGGCGAGCCTTCCTACCAGGATTCGCACCAGCGTCGAGACGTCGGGGAGGTACAGGGCGAGCGAACCCGGCGATTTCCGGCGGCCGACGACGCGGCCGACGACGCGGCGGCCCGATGGCCCGGTCAGCACGCCGTCCTGATGACCCGTCGGCCAGGCGATCCGCCCGCCCAGCGGTCCGACGCCCGGCACACCCGAGGCCCGGCAGACCGACACTGCATCCCCGACTTCCTCTCTCCGCACCCCTCCGGTCCGGAGCCGACCGCCGCCGCGCAGTCGGCGGCCGTCCGCCGAACGGAACCGGAGCGGTTGGTCGCCGAGCCGGATGCCGTCCGACGCGGCGTGCCCGAAGCCGAGCTGCTGGGCCGCGAGGTGCCGGGCGTGGTGCTGCGCACCCTCCGGCGCGGACCGCGCTACGTCGCCGAGCGGACGGCCGACGAACTCGGCCGGCACCGGGACGGTGGACCCGCCCCGGGCGGCGGCTCAGGCGAGCACGCGCGGCAGGACGACCCGCACCCATTCCTCCGGCTGCGACAGGTGCGGGGCGGGGCCGGCGCCGACGAACAGGTGCCGCTCCGCCTTCGGCAGGGTGAGGTCGATCAGGTCCAGCACCTCGCCGAACATCGGCGCACTGCCGTCGCTCTGGGTGAGCAGTGCGGGCTCGGTGAACTGCGCGAGCCGGGTGAGGTCGAGGTCGAGGGCGTCGGGGTCGCGCAGTTCGTCCAGGTAGGTGGGCGCGTTGCGGATGTAGGTGTGCCGGACGGGCGCGGGCAGTTGCTCCCACGCGCCCGGTCCGAATCCGAGGCTGTCGACGTACAGTTCGGCGGCGGCCGCGGACTCCGCCTGCTCCAGGAGTTCCCGGACGGCGGCGACCCGGCCGGCGAAGGCGGTGCCGATGGGGCGCAGGTCGGGGTCGGTGAGCAGGATGCCGCTGGCGGGCGGCTCGTGCACGGCGATGCCGCGCAGCAGGTCGGGCCGGGCGGCGGCGAGCCGGAGGGTGACCATGGCACCGTACGACTCCCCGCAGACGAAGGCGGGTGCGAGTCCGAGTCCCTGGATCAGCCCGGCCAGGTCGGCCGCGTCCTCGTGGACGGATCCCTGGGTGAGCAGGTCCTCGCTGCGGCTGTGCCCGCGCCGGTCGTAGGCGACGACAGTGGTGGACTCGGCGAGGCCCGGCATCACCCGCGCCCAGCAGTCCGCGTCGCTCCACGAGCCGTGCACCAGCACCACCGCGGGCCCCTCGCCACGGGCCTCGTAGTGCAGCGACACCCCGTTCACCCTGATCTCGGCCATCACGAGCCTCCCGACCTCGGCGGTGCTCTCCCCCCAGCCTGACACAACCGCCCGGAAGGCTCAGCGGTCGATCCCCGATCGGTCACGCACCGTCACCGGCACGCCCGGCCCGCCCGTCCGGTCCCGTCCCGTCCACCGCCGGCACCCGCGGCCCCGGCCCGCCCGACCCGCCCGGGCGCCCCGTCCCGCCCCGGGCCGCCCGGCCCGACCCGCCCCGGGCGCCCCGTCCACCGCCGGCCGCGGGCCGGACCCTCAGCTCATCCCGCGCACCGGCGGTTCGTCCCGGGTGCCGTCCTCCGCCACCACCGTGAACCGCTCCCGCCCCGCCGCCGACAGGTCCACCGGGTACAGCGAGGCGGTGTCGTTGACGTCCAGTTCCCGGTTCCGGCGGCCGGTCGCCGCGTCGATCCGGGTGACCTTGTCCCGGGTCATCGCCCACACCGCGTCACCGTCCACCAGCACCCCCGTCACCTGGTCGTCCAGGCCCGCCGTCCAGCGCTTGCCGCCGTCCGCCAGGGAGTAGGCGACGAGCCGCCCGGTGGCGGTGCGGCTGGGGTGCCTGCCGCCGCTGATGCCGATGTCGCCCGGCTTCTCGCCCGGCACGATGAACAGGTCCCCCACCACCACGCCGCCGAACAGCGGCCGGGCGCTGAACTCGTCGAAGGCGTGGACGCCGCCGAGCATCACGTCGAGGTCGTACTCGTCGCCGGAGACCGGGATGGCGGCGCGCTGCCGGCCCGTCCGGTCGTAGCTGAGCACGGCGTGGGTGCCGCCCTCGGCCTGGGCGTCGACCCAGACCGCGAGCGGGTCCACCGAGACCACCGCGAGGTTCCTCACCCCGCCGGCGGCCGGCAGGACGACCTTCGACCGCTCCGTCCCGTCCTCCGGCGCGAGGGTCCGCAGCACCGGTGGCTCGGTGTCGCCGCACCGGGTGACCGTCACCACGTCCCGGTCGCCGCCCGCAACCTGCACGGGGGTGCAGCCGGGGTCGGCGGCGCTGCGCCAGAGCGCCGCGCCGTCGGTCAGCCGGACGGCCCGCCAGCCGTCCCGGGCCCGCAGGACGGCCCGCGGGCCGGCGACGGCGACC
>NZ_JBEPAK010000096.1:0-24864 GCF_040298565.1 Kitasatospora sp. NPDC001539
CTTTCCCACGGCGGCCGACCTGGCCTCGTGGGCCGGCGTCTGCCCCGGCAACCACCAGTCCGGCGGGCGCAGTGGCAGCGGCAAGACCCGGCACGGAGATCCCTGGCTCAAGGCGGCCCTCGGCCAGGCCGCCGTCAGTGCCTCGCGGACCAAGGACACCTACCTCGCTGCCCGCTACCGACGCCTGATCGCCCGGCGCGGCAAGAAACGTGCCCTGGTCGCCCTGGAACACTCGATCCTCACCTCGGTCTGGCACATGTTCACCCGCGACACCGACTACGCCGACCTCGGCGGCGACTACTTCCTCGAACGCACCGGCCGGGCCAGGCAGACCCGACGCCTGGTGAGCCAGCTCAACCAACTCGGCTACCAAGTGACCCTCCAAACAGAAGGAGCTGCCTGACCAGCGGCTACGGACAAGGGACAGGGGATTTTCGAATCAGGAGTCGGTGGTGCGGAGGCGGGGCAGGGCGTGGGGGTGCTCGTCGCGCAGGTGGGCGAGGAGGTGCTCGCGGACGTCGAAGCGCAGTTGGGCGGCGTCGTCGGGGGTGCGGGCGGTCATGGTGGCGCGCACGACGATGGTGCTGGGGGTGGTGTCGGTGACGTTGAGGGCCCACTCCGCGCCGTCCCAGAGCGGGTGCTGCTCCAGGTGGGCGTGGAGGGCGGCGCGCAGCTCGTCGACCGGGGCGGTGGGGTCGAGGTGGAGCAGGACGGCGGCGAGCAGGCCCGGGTCGCGGCGGGTCCAGTTCTCGAAGGGCTTGCTGACGAAGTAGGAGACCGGGACGATCAGCCGGCGGTGGTCCCAGAGCCGGACCACCAGGTAGGAGAGGGTGATCTCCTCGACGGTGCCCTGCTGGCCCTCCACCACGACGGTGTCGCCGATCCGGACGGTGTCGCCGAAGGCGATCTGCAGGCCGGCGAAGAAGTTGCCCAGGGTGCTCTGGGCGGCGATGCCCGCCACGATGCCGATGATGCCGGCGGCGGCGAGCAGGCTGGCGCCGACGCTGCGCATGGCGGAGAAGGTCAGCAGCATCACCGCGATGGTGACGACGACGATCACCGCGCTGACCACCCGGCGCAGCATGCCGATCTGGGTGCGGACCCGCTGCACCCGGGCCGGGTCCTCGGTGACCGTCTCGTAGCGGCGGAGCACGGCGTCCAGGAGGGCGGCCACCACCCGGACGGTGAGCCAGCCGAGCGCGGCGAGCAGGAGCAGCAGCACCAGGTGGTGCGCGCCGGCGTCGTCCTTCAGGTGGAGGATCCGCTTCGGCGGGTCGGCGACGAGCAGCAGGGCCGTGACGACGGTGAGCTGGAGCGGGAGCCGGCAGCGGCGGAGCAGTGACCAGACCGGGGCTTCGGGGTGGCTGGCGCTGATCCGCTGGAGGACCTGGTCGACGATCCAGCCGATCGCCAGGGTGGCGGCGACGACGGCGAGCAGGGTGATCAGCGGCCAGATCACGGGACCTTCTCGGGGTGGGGGAGCCGGGTGAGCCGTACGATACCGGCGCATAGCCGTATGAAACGGGTAAAAGGGGCGGCGGCTTTATCGGACGCCTACCCGGGCGGCGGATACGATCAGCCCCCATGGAGTTCGGTGGGGCATGGCGTCGCTGGCGGGGCCGCGGCAGATCGGTGCGGCGCAGGGTGCTGGCCGGGGCGGTGGCCCTGGTGGCGGTCGCCGGGATCGGCACCGCGGCGGTGGCCTCGAGCGGTGAGCAGGCGGTCCATCAGGAGGATCGTTTCCTCGCCATGCCGGAGACGCCGGGCAGCGCCCAGCAGGTCCAGCTGGACACCTCCTTCTTCACCACCGGCACCACCCCGCGCCCGGCGGTCCTGCTCGCGCACGGCTTCGGCGGCTCCAAGGAGGGCGAGCGGGACCGCGCCCAGCAGCTCGCCCGGCAGGGGTACGCGGTGCTGACCTGGTCGGCGCGCGGCTTCGGCCACTCGGGCGGGAAGATCGGGCTGAACGCGCCCGACCGCGAGGTCGAGGACGTGAAGCACCTGGTGGACTGGCTGGCCCAGCGGCCCGAGGTCCGGCTCGACGGGCCCGGCGACCCCCGGGTCGGCATCACCGGCGCCTCCTACGGCGGGGCCGTCTCCCTGCTGGCCTCCGCCTACGACCACCGGATCGACGCGGTGGCCACCCAGATCACCTGGTGGAACCTGGCCGACGCGCTGTTCCCGCAGGGCGTGCAGGGCTCGGGTGCGGCGGACGGCGTGTTCAAGAAGCTGTGGGCCGGGATCTTCTTCACCACCGGCTCGGCGGGGGACCTCGGGCCCTCCGGCGGGGCGCCGCGCGGCGGCACCGGCCCGCAGCCCGACGCGGCGGACGGGCCGGTGGGCTGCGGGCGGTTCCTGGAGTCGCTCTGCGGGATGTACGACCGGATCGCCACCGCCGGGCACGCCGACCCGGAGGCCGTCGCGCTGCTGGAGAAGTCCAGCCCGTCCTCGGTCGCGTCGCAGCTCAAGGCGCCCACCCTGGTCGTGCAGGGCCAGCAGGACTCGCTGTTCCCGCTGGACCAGGGGGACCGGATCGCGCGGGCGGTGGCGGCCAACGGCGCACCGGTCGCGGTGGACTGGTTCGCCGGCGGGCACGACGGCGGGACGGACACCAGCGCCCGGGTCGACGACCGGGTGACCGCCTGGTTCGACCACTACCTGCGCGGGAGCGGCAACGACACCGGCCCGGCCTTCCGGGTGACCCGGACCGGTGGCGTGGACTCCACCGGCTTCCAGGCCGTACTGCGCGGCGCCTCCGCCGACCGCTACCCCGGCCTGGCCGGGACCGGCAGCCGCACGGTCGAGCTGGCCGGCGGCGAGAAGCCGCTCGCCAACCCGCCCGGCGGGGCGCCGCCGAACATCTCGGCGCTGCCGGGCATCGGCGCCCTGAGCCAGGCCGCCTCGCTCGGGGCGGGCCTCTCGCTGGACTTCCCGGGGCAGAGCGCCGCCTTCGACTCGGCGCCGCTGGACACCCCGCTCGACCTCAGCGGGCAGCCGACCGTGCCGGTGAAGGTGACGGCGGACCGCCCGGACGCGGTGCTGTTCGCCAAGCTGTACGACGTCGGGCCGGACGGCAAGGCGGTGCTGCCGCAGCAGCTCGCGGCCCCGCTGCGGGTGACCGGCGCGGACGCGGGCGCCACCGTGACCGTCAAGCTGCCGGCCGTCGACCACACCTTCCCCGCCGGACACCGGCTGCGGCTGGTGCTGGCCTCCACCGACCTGGCGTACGCCTCGCCCGCCGAGCCGGCCGCCTACCGGGTCGCCCCGGCCGGGCCGCTCACCGCGCCGACCGACGCGCAGCTGGTCACCGAGTCGGCGCCGCTGCCCGCGCGGACCTGGCTGCTGCCGGTGGCGGCCGTGCTGGTGGCCGCCGTCCTGGTGCTGCTGCCGCTGGTGCGGCGGCGGCGTCCGGCGGCCGCCGGGCCGGAGTTCGACCCGGAGCTGGCCGCGGTGCCGCTGCTGATCAGCGGCCTCAGCAAGCGCTACAAGGGCGCCCAGGACCGCTACGCCGTACGGGACGTGGGCTTCCGGGTGGAGCAGGGCCAGGTGCTCGGCCTGCTCGGGCCGAACGGCGCGGGCAAGACCACCACGCTGCGGATGCTGATGGGCCTGATCCGGCCGGACGCCGGGGAGATCCGGATCTTCGGGCACCTGGTGCGCCCCGGGGCGCCGGTGCTCTCGCGGGTCGGGGCCTTCGTCGAGGGCGCGGGCTTCCTGCCGCACCTGACCGGGCGGGCCAACCTGCGGCTGTACTGGCAGGCCACCGGGCGGCCCGAGGAGGACGCCCGCTTCGACGAGGCCCTGGCCATCGCCGGGCTCGGGGAGGCGCTGGACCGCGCGGTGCGGACCTACTCGCAGGGCATGCGGCAGCGGCTGGCCATCGCGCAGGCCATGCTCGGCATGCCGGACCTGCTGATCCTGGACGAGCCGACCAACGGGCTCGACCCGCCGCAGATCCGCGAGATGCGCGAGGTGATGATCCGGTACGCGGCCGGCGGACGGACCGTCATCGTCTCCAGCCACCTGCTGTCCGAGGTCGAGCAGAGCTGTACGGACCTGGTGGTGATGCACCGCGGGCAGCTGGTGACGGCCGGGCCGGTCGGCGGGATCGTCGGCGCCGGCGAGTTGCTGATGATCGGCGTCGCCGACAGCTGCGACCCGGAGTCGGTGGTCGCCAAGGTCGGGGCGCTGGCCGGGGTCGGCTCGGCGGAGGCCGTCGAGGGCGGACTGCTGGTCCGGCTGGACGGCCTGGCGGCGAGTGAGCTGCTCGCGGAGCTGGTGCGGCTGGGGGTGCCGGTGGAGAGCGCCGGGCCGCAGCGGCGGTTGGAGGACGCGTTCCTGTCGTTGATCGGAGGTGCGGCGTGAGCGACGTCGCGACGGACCACGCCCCGGGGTACCGGGCGAGCCGGACCCTGCCGCTGCGGGTGGAGGCGATCCGGCAGTTGCGCCGGCGCCGCACCCTGGTGATCGGTGCGGTGCTGGCCGCGATGCCCTTCGTCATCCTGGCCGCGTTCCAGATCGGCGGGACCCCGGGACGCCCGGACCGGACCACCTTCATCGACCTGGCCACCTACTCCGGGGCGAACTTCGCCGTCACCATGCTGTTCGTGGGCACCGGCTTCATGCTGGTGATCCCGGTCGCGCTGTTCTGCGGGGACACCGTCGCCTCGGAGGCCAGCTGGTCCTCGCTGCGCTACCTGCTGGCCGCGCCGGTGCCGAGGGCCCGGCTGCTGGCCCGCAAGTTCCTGGTCGGGCTGGCGTTCTCGGCGGCGGCCGTGGTGATGCTGCCGGCGATCGGGCTGGTGGTCGGCACGGCCGCGTACGGCTGGGGGGACCTGAAACTGCCCACCGGGGTCACGCTGCCGGCCGGTGAGGCGCTGCCCCGGATCGCGCTGGCGGTGGCGTTCGTCTTCCTCAGCGAACTGGTGATCGCCGCACTGGCCTTCTGGCTGTCGACGGCGACGGACGCGCCGCTCGGAGCGGTCGGCGGGGCGGTGTTCGTGTCCATCATCACCGGGGTGCTGGACGCCGTCACCGCGCTGGGCGGCCTGCGGGAGTGGCTGCCGGCGCACTGGCAGTACGCGTGGGCGGACGCCCTGCAGCCGCAGTTGGAGTGGGGCGGCATGCTGCAGGGCGTCTCGCTGTCGTTCTCGTACGCGGTGGTGCTGCTGGCGCTGGCGTTCCGCGGGTTCGGGCGCAAGGACGTGGTGTCCTGAGGAGCGGTGTCCCGTCGGGGGTGCTGGGACGAGGGGCGTCCTGACGGGGACTACGGCAGCCGGATCGGGGCGGGCAGCAGGGCGCGGGCGGGCACCGGATGCCAGCGGCCGTCGTCCCCGACCCGGCCGAAGGCCTGGTCGCCGAAGTGGAACGCGAAGCCGTAGGTGTGCGGCCGGCGCAGCTCGGCGAGCAGCGTCCGGCGGGCCCTGAGCACCTTGTCGACGTCGGTGTCCGGCCCGGACGGCCACTCCGGGTGCGCCACCTGCGCCGGGGTGTGGAAGGCGTCGCCGAACACCAGGATCCGCCGCCCGCCGCCGGCCGAGACGACGAAGGTGGTGTGGCCCGGGCTGTGGCCGGGCGTGATCAGCGCGGTGACGCCGGGACAGACCCGCGCGCCGTCGTCGAAGCGGCGCAGCACCTTCGACATGGGCAGCATGAAGTCGTCCCAGGACGGCGCCCCGACCTTGATCCGGTGCTCCCAGAACGGCTCCCACTCGGCGCCGGCCACCAGGTAGCCGGCGCGCGGGAACGCCTTGCGCGGTGCCCGGCCCGGGGCGGTGGTGAAGCCCATGCCGGTGTGGTCGGTGTGGAGGTGGGTGAAGGCCACCGTGTCGACGGTCTCCGGCCGCACCCGCAGGGCCCGGAGGGTGCGCAGCAGCGCTCCGCCCCGGGAGACGCCGAGCGAGGGCGGGAGCAGGTTGGCGCCGAGGCCCACGTCGATCAGCAGCCGGCGGTGGCCCCGCTCGACCAGGAGACCGCCCGCCGAGGCGGCGATCCGGCCGGAGGGCGCCACCTCCTCGGGGTGCTGCTCCCAGTAGGAGGACGGGACGGCGGGCAGGAAGCCGGTGCGGTCCAGCTCCATGGCGGCGTCGACGACGTAGGTGAGCCGGACGTCGCCCAGGGTGAGGCTGCGGACGGCGGACTGGTCGCCGAGCGAGCCGGTCGAGGGGTGGCCGGGCGGGTTCTCGCCCCGGGCTTCGGCCTGGGGGAGTCCGCCGGCGAGCGGGACGGCCAGGGCGGCGCCGGCGACGACGGCGGTGCGCAGCACGCCGCGCCGGGAGGGGGCGTTCTGCTGGTCGGGTGGCTCTGTCATGGTGGGCCTTCTCGTGTGGGGGTTGCTGGGGCTGTGGGGGCCGGTGGGGGGCTGACGGGGTTCGCGGACCGGGGTTCAGCCGGTGTTGCGCAGGCCGGCGGCGATGCCGTTGACGGTCAGCAGCAGGGCCCGGCAGAGCGTGCGGTCGGGCTCCTCGCCCGCGGCGGCGGCCTCCCGCTGGCGCTTCAGCAGGGCGACCTGGAGATAGGAGATCGGGTCGAGGTAGGCGTCGCGGACCGCGAAGGTCTGCTTCAACACCGGCTGGGCGGCCAGGAGTTCGCGCTCGCCGGTGATCCGCAGCAGCTCGCCGACGGTCAGGTCGTGCTCGGCCTCGATCGCGGCGAAGACGTGGTGCAGTTCGGCGGGCACCAGGGTCTCGACGTAGTGCCGGGCGATCCGCAGGTCCGTCTTGGCGAGGGTCATCTCCACGTTGGAGACGAAGTTGCGGAAGAAGTGCCACTGGTCGTGCATCTCGTCCAGCACCTCGCCGAGGCCCGCCTCGCGCAGCGCCCTCAGCCCGGAGCCGACGCCGTACCAGCCCGGCACGATCTGGCGGGACTGCGTCCAGCCGAACACCCAGGGGATCGCCCGCAGGCCGTCCAGTCCGCCGCCGGAGTCGGGGCGGCGCGAAGGCCGGGACCCGAGGTGGAGGTCGGCGAGCTGGTCGACCGGGGTGGACGCGAGGAAGTAGGCGGGCAGGTCCGGGTCCTCGATCAGGGCGCGGTAGGCCTCGTGCGCGGCGTCGGAGACGACGTCCATCGCGGCGTCCCAGCGGGCCCGGGCCTCGTCCGACTGGCGGGGCGCGGTGTGCAGCGCGGAGGCCTGGAGGGTGGCCGCGACCGTCAGCTCCAGGTTCTCCCGGGCCAGCGACGGCACCAGGTACTTGTCGCTGATCACCTCGCCCTGCTCGGTGACCTTGATCTCGCCCTCCAGGGTGCCCCAGGGCTGGGCGAGGATCGCGTCGTGCGAGGGGCCGCCGCCGCGGCCCACGGTGCCGCCGCGGCCGTGGAAGAGCCGCAGCCGCACCCCGTGGCGGTGGGCGACGTCGCGCAGTCGGCGCTGGGCGCGGTGGATCTCCCACTGGGAGGTGGTGATGCCGCCGAACTTGGAGGAGTCGGAGTAGCCGAGCATGACCTCCTGGACGTCCCCGCGCAGGGCGACCAGGGCCCGGTAGGAGGGGTCGGAGAGCATGTCCTCCAGGATGGTGTCGGCGGCCTTCAGCTCGTCGGTGGTCTCCAGCAGCGGCACGATGCCGATCCTGGCGGTGCCGGCGTGGAGGTCGATCAGGCCGGCCTCGCGGGCCAGCACCGCGGCGGCGAAGACGTCGTCGGCGCCCTGGCACATCGAGATGATGTACGACTCGATGACCTCGGGGCCGAAGGTGTCCAGGGCCAGGCGGACGGTGTGGAAGACGCCGAGGGTCCGCTCCCCGGCGCCGTCCAGCTGCGCCGGGCCGAGCAGCCGGCGGGAGGTGAGCTCCTTGGCGAGCAGCCGCTGCCGGTAGTCGCGGGGCATCTCGGCGTAGCGCCAGGACTCCTCGCCGAGCCGGTCGACGAACTGGCCGAGCACGTGGTGGTGGGCGTCGGCGTGCTCGCGCACGTCCATGGTGGCCAGTTGCAGGCCGAAGGCGGCGAGGGTGCGGATCGTCCGGTCCAGCCGGCCCTCGGCGAACAGGCCGCCGCGGTGTTCGCGCAGCGAGGTCTGCACCAGGGTGAGGTCGCGCAGCAGTTCGGCGGTGCCGAGGTAGTCCCGGCCCTCCTCGTGCGGGCCGCCCTCGGCGAGCCGGCGCCTGGTGTTCAGCAGCTTCTGGCGGATCGCGGTGACCTTGAGGCGGTACGGCTCCTCGGAGTTGAGCCGCTTGTAGCGGGGGCTGATCTCGGGCAGGCGGGCGAGGTCGTGCTCCAGCGAGCCGAGCAGTTCGGCGGTGGCCCCGGTGTAGCGGATGGAGTTGGACAGCAGGCCGCGCAGTTCGTCGACCGTCGCGAGGGCGTCGTTGATGCCGTGCTCGTGCTGGAGGATCAGGACGTCCCAGGTGACCTCGGGGGTGACGTTGGGGTTGCCGTCGCGGTCGCCACCGATCCAGGTGCCGAAGGTCAGCGGCCGGGCGCGGTCCGGGAGCCGGACGCCGACCCGGCCCAGTTCGGCGGTCAGGTCCTCCAGGACGTCGCCGACCGCGCTGGCGTGCAGCTCGTCCAGGTAGTAGATCGCGTTGCGGGCCTCGTCGGCGGGTTCGGGGCGGACCACCCGCAGCTCGTCGGTCTGCCACATCAGGTCGATGGTCTCGGCGAGCCGGGCGTCGTGCCGCCGGCGGTCGGCCTCGGGGACCGGGGCCTCCAGCAGCTCGGCGATCCGGCGCAGTTTGGTGAGGACGGAGCGGCGGGCGGCCTCGGTGGGGTGGGCGGTGAAGACCGGGCGGACGTTCAGGCGCTCGACGGCGCGGGCCAGGGCCTCCGGCGCCTCGCTCGCCGCCTGCTGGACGACGCGGGCGAGGGCGGCGCCGGCCCGTTCCCTGGCGGCGCGCAGTTCGCGGCCGCGGTGCACCTGTTCGGTGACGTTTGCCAGGTGGAAGTAGGTGGCGAGGGCGCGGACCAGTCTGGCCGCGGTCGCCGGTTCGACGCCGCGCAGCAGTTCGGCGGTGGCCTCGCCGTCGGTGCGGCTGAGCAGGCGGACCTGCTCGACCAGGCCGAGCAGTTCGGGGCCCTCCTGGCGGACCAGGGTCTCGTCGAGCAGGTCCGCGAGGTGGCGCAGATCCGCGTGCAGGGCGGCGTGCGGGTCGGTACGGGCGTTCATGATGCTCCTGATCGGGGAGTGGTGAAGGTCCGTTCACGGCGTCAGCAGGTCCACCGGGTTGGCCCAGGTGATGGCCCTGACCTCCCGGCTCGTCAGGCCGGCGGCCCGGAACCACTGCGCGCTCAGGTCCAGCCATTCCTTCACGTCCGGCTGGTCGGGCTGTCCGAGGTCGGAGCTGAACAGCACCCGGGGGTGAGAGTGCACCAGCTCGCCGAGGTGCCCGGCGTCGCGGTGCCCCAGCAGCAGGGTCAGCGCGGTGATCTCGACGTACAGGCCGGGCACCTGGGACAGGTCGGAGAGGTCGTCGGGGGTGAAGCCCGACATGGGGTGGGTGGCGTGGGTGAGGAGCAGGCGCGGCAGGTCGAGCCGGACCGCCTCGTCCACGACGCGCAGCACCGCCTCGCGGTCGCTGTGCCCGGTGGCCACCGCGACCGGCAGGTCGCGGGCCGCCCGGAGCACCTCGCGCACGTCCCGGCGCAGCCGGCCGTCGTCGTCGAGGACGGGACGGGTCCGCCACCGCTCGGGGTCGAGCAGGGGGTGGAACGGGGTGCGGCGCAGCGGCGAGGCGTGGGTGTGGCCGACCAGCGTCGGCAGGTGGACGACCAGGCGGGCCGGGCTGTCCGGGCCGTGGGCGTAGACCGCCTGTTCCACGGCCCGGGGCCGGACGCCGCCGGCCAGCTCGTTGAGGACGAGCGTCCCGGAGACCGGCAGCCCCTCCTGGCGGGCCTCCCAGGCGCGGGCGGCGGTGGAGCTGAGGTGGCTCTTGAGCACCACCCAGCCGCCGACGTCCCGGTAGGCCCGGCCCGCGTCGTGGGAGGTGAGGCGGCGGCGGTAGAGGTCGGGGCCGGCGTGGTAGTGGAGGTCCACCACCACGCTCCCCGCCGGGTCAGGCACGGGACCGCTGGGCGCCGCCGTCCCAGGGCTTGGCGTAGCCGTACGTGCGGCGGGCCTCGTCGAGCCGCAGGCCGGCGTCGACGGCCCCGGCGATGGCGTTCTCCGTCCGCTCGACGCGTTCGGCCCGGTCGGCGACCTCGGCGGCGTGTTCGGCGGGGACCACCAGGGCTCCGTTGTCGTCGGCGACGACGATGTCGCCGGGCCGTACGGTGACCGCGCCGATGACGACGTCCCGGCCGGTGGCGGCGAGCTGCACCCGGTTCTTGCCGCTGACCATGGTGGCGCCGGTGCTGAACAGCGGGTACCCGGCGGCGCGGATCTCGGCGATGTCGCGGGCCGAGCCGTGCAGGGCGGTGCCGCGCACGCCGCGGCGCTGGGCCAGCCTGGTCAGCAGCGAGCCCCAGTTGGTGCAGCTGGTGCTGCCGGCGTTGTCGACGACCACGAAGGAGCCCTCGGGCACGTCGTCCAGGTAGTCGGCGGCGTTGCGGAAGCCGTCGGCGGTGCTGTCGACGCTCTGGTACGTGACGGTGAAGGCGCGGCCGGCGGCGCGGGCACCGGGCACCCGGGGGGCGATGCCGGCCAGGACGCCGCCGACGCCGAGGCTGTCCAGTGCGTCGGAGACGGAGGCGGTGTCGAGGCGGGCGAGCCGGTCGACCACGTCCTCGGGGGCGCGGTCGGCGGTGGCCTGCTCGGCGGCGGCCTGCTCGGCCGAACGGGGCTCGGCCGAGCTGCCTTCGGCGGGGCGGTCCGCGGCGAGCTGTTCGGCGACCGCCCGGGCGACCTCGCGGGTGCCGCTGCTGCCGCCCATGTCGTAGGTGACGGTGGTGCGCCGCCTGGCGACCGCGCGGACCGCCGCCCGGAGTTCGCCGCCGGGGACGGGCAGGCCCAGGTGGTCGAGCATCTGCGCCACGGTGAGCACCATCGCCATCGGGTTGGCGCGGTCCTGGCCGGCCATGCCGGGGGCGCTGCCGTGCACCGGCTCGAAGTAGCTGCCGTGGTCGCCGATGTTGCCGCTGGGAGCGAGGCCGAGGCCGCCCATGACGCCGGCGCCGAGGTCGGAGAGGATGTCGCCGAACATGTTCTCGGCGACCAGCACTCCGAAGCGCTCGGGCCGGCGGACCAGCCACAGGGCGACGGCGTCGACGTTGAGGATCTCGGTGGCGATCTCCGGGTACTCGCCGGCGATCAGTTCCAGGCGCTCGCGCAGGTGGTTGCCGCTGTGGCGCAGCACGTTGGGCTTGTCGGCCAGGGTGAGCCGGTCGTAGCCGTGCGAGCGGGCGTACTCGAAGCCGTGGCGCAGCAGCCGGTCCATGCCGGAGCGGGTCTGCAGCCGCAGCGTGACGCTGGTCGAAGCGGGGCCGGAGGCCTGGGCGTTGGGGTGGTCGCGGACCAGCGCCCAGAGCGCGTCGTCCAGCCCGTGGAAGTCGTAACCGGCGTACAGGCCCTCGGTGTTCTCGCGGATCACCGTGAAGTCGAAGCGGCCGTCGACCAGGTCGGCGACCGGGCGGATGTTGGCGTACAGGCTGAGCCGCTGGCGCAGCTGGATGACCGGGGAGACGAAGGTGCGCCCGGTGCCGCGCAGGCCGTCGGGCAGTTCGGCCTCGGCCTCGCGCAGCGGCTTGCTGGTGATGGCGCCCAGCAGGCAGGTGTCCGTCTCCTCCAGGAGCTTCCAGGTCCGCTGGGGGACCGGATCGCCCTCCTGGCGCCAGCACTCCCAGCCGATCTCGCCGAAGCGCAGGTCGAGCGGGAGGCCGAGCCGGTCCACGACGTCGAGGGCCGCGGAGGTGACCTCCGGTCCGATGCCGTCGCCGGGGAGGACCGCGACGCTCTTCATGTGGTGAGTCCCTTCTCCCGCAGGAAGGCGCCGACCAGGTCGGACACCTCTGCGGTGCGTTCGAAGTGGGGGCGCATGCCGGCCCCCGCGATGACGTGCACCCGGTGGTGGCCGGCCGCCGCGGTGTGGCGGCGGCCGACCAGCTGGGAGTGACCGCCGACGATCTGCAGCAGCGGGCCCGGGTGGGCGCGCACCGCGTCGGTCAGGTCGAAGCCGCGGAGCATCCGCATCCCGGCGGCGAGGCGGCGCCCGGCCTCCGGGTCGTGCGGTGCGGGGGTGTCGGCCCCCGGTGCGGGGCGGCGGCCGTGCGGCTGGACGCGCCGGTCGAGCAGGGCCAGGGCCTCGCCGGAGCGGCCGCCGGCGGCCAGGTCGGCGATCTCGCCGAGCCTGGCCTCGAGGACGGCGTCGCTGCGGACGGGGCCCGAGACCAGCAGCGCCGCGGTGTGCGGGGCGAGGTCGGGCAGCAGCGCCTGGGCGACCGCTCCGCCGAGGGCGTTGCCGCAGAGCAGGTCCACCGGGCCGTAGCGGCCGAGGCGTTCGCGCCAGCGGGCGGCGAGGGCGGCCAGCGAGTCGGTCCCCTCGTCCACGGCGGACAGGGTGTCCACCACCGTCACCCGCAGGCCGGCCCCGGTGAGGGCCCGGGTGACGGGGGCGAAGAAGGCTCCGCCGTCCCAACCGGGGGTGACGGGGGCGAGGACGAGGGCGTGTGCCGCGCCGGCGGCGGTCTCCGGTCCGAAGACCGCCGCCGGTACGGTCCGTCCGGTGGTCGTCACCGGACGGTGGCGAGGGTGCGCGCGGTGGCGATGCCCTCGTGGTGGCTGCCGCCCGTCACGTCCTTGCGGTGCTCGACCGGCAGGTCGTAGCGGCCCAGGACGAGGTCCGGCAGCGGGAGGGAGGGGGTGCCCTCCGGGACGGTGGCGAGCAGCAGCTCGGCCAACTCCAGGGCGTGGCCCAGGTGGAGGCGGGCGGAGGCCTCGGCGTCGGTGCGGTCGAGGTGCGCCAGCCACTGTTCGGCGATCAGGTTGCCCGGGCCCTTGCCCATGCCCTGGATCGAGGAGTCCATCCAGGTGGCGCCGGCGGCGACCGCGCTGATCGCGTTGGACAGGGCGAGGCCCAGATTGTTGTGGGCGTGCAGGCCGACCGGGCCGCCGGTGACCGACTTGGTCAGGGTGGTGAGGTCGGTGGTGTCCACCGGGGACAGGCTCCCGTTGGAGTCGGCCAGGTAGACGAACTCCGCGCCCGCGTCGGTGGCGGCGGTGGCCACCTCGACGATGCCGCGGCCCGACCACTGGCTTATTCGGGCGAAGTTGACGCCGACGGTGTACCCGATCTCCTTGGCCTGGCGGATGTACTCCAGGCCGAGCTGGTAGCCCTTGGACGGCAGGATGATGCGGACCAGGCGGGCCCCGGCGGCGTACATCGCGGGCAGGTCGTGCTCGGTGATGTTCTTCGGGTGCAGGATCATCGCGACCCGCTCGGGGCCGATCTCCCGGGCGACGGCGGCGATGAAGTCGTCGTCGCCGCGGCCGGTGAGCCCGAGGTTCGGGATCGGCACGAGCGAGCCCTTGCGGTAGGCGATCTCGATCCAGTCGAAGCCCGCCTCGACGCTGAGCCTGGCGTGCTTCAGCGCGTAGTCCAGGGGGAAGTTGAAGCCGTTGCGGTAACCGCCGTCACGGAGGGTGACGTCGATGTTGACGATGCTCACGGTTCCTCCAGGTGCTGTGGGTTGGGGTGGCTCAGGCCTGGTGCTGGGCCGCCGCGTGGTGCGCGGCGAGGCGGCCGAAGATCAGCGAGCGCAGGACCGAGGTGGCCGGCGGGTAGGCGTGGTAGAAGAGGCCGGTGGCCTCGCCCGCCGCGTACAGGCCGGGGATGGCGGTGCCGGACGGGGTGACCACCCGGCCGTGCAGGTCGGTGCGGACGCCGCCGTAGGTGAAGCAGATCGCGGAGGTCACCGGGACGCCGATGAACGGCGCGGTGTCCAGCGGGGTGGCCCAGTTGGACTTCTTCGGCTCGATGCCGACGGTGGCCTTGCCGTCCAGCCGGGTCGGGTCGAACTCGCCGGGGCCGACGGCCGCGTTGAACTCGGCGACCGTCTTCTCCAGCGCCTCGGCGTCGATGCCGAGCTTGCCGGCCAGCTCCTCCAGGGTGTCGGCCTGCTCCGGCGGCACGTCGCTGAGCAGCGAGGTCATGATGCCGGGGATGGCGAGGGTCTTGGCGTCGGCGATCCAGTACGCCTCCTGGTCCTGGTTCTTCCAGATCTCGTAGCCGACGTGCTCGAAGGTGTTGTCCCAGGTGTCGCGGCCCTCGTCGAAGAAGCGCTCCATCCGGCGGTTGACGAAGATGCCGGTGGCGAAGCCGTAGAGCACCGAGTCGGCCTTGTTCGTCCGGGTGTCGACGGGCTCGGCGTGGATGCCGTCGAACTGGCCGGCGGTGTCGGCGCCCAGCTCCAGGGCCATCCGCAGCGCGTCGCCGCGGTTGTTGGTGATGCCGGGGGCGATCAGCGGCAGGTCGCAGGCCTTCTCGCCGACGTAGCGGGCGAGCATCTCCGGGTTGCCCTGGAAGCCGCCGCAGGCCAGCACGACGGCCCGGCCGGTCAGGCGCCGGGTCCGACCGTCGGCGCCGCGGACCAGCACGCCGTCGACGGTGCCGTCCTCGGTGGTGGTCAGGCGCAGTGCCTCGGTCCGGTAGTGGATGTCGACGCGCGGGTCCCGCTCCAGGGCGGAGCCGAGGTGCTCGACGATGGAGGCGCCGCCGCCGCGGGGGCTGGCCGGCTTGGCCATCGACGGACGGCCGGCGGCGAAGGTGTGCGGCAGCGGGAAGTGCTCGAAGGCGATCTCGACGCCGTGCTTCTCGACGAACTCCAGGGTCTGCTTGGTCTCGCGCTCGACGGTGCGGCAGTACTCGATGTCGGCGAGGCCGCCGGAGACCCGGCTGACGTGCTCGGCCCAGTCGGTGTCCAGCTGCTTGTCCTCGTCGATCCGCAGGAAGGCGCCGGTCCAGCGGGTGGCGCCGCCGCGGTCCTCCTCGCTGGAGCGCTCCAGGATCGCGATCCTGGCCGGGGTCTCGCGGCCCTCGGTGGCCTCGGCGTAGGTCAGCGCGGCGGACAGGCCGGCGGCGCCGAAACCGACGACGATGAGGTCGTACCGGGGCTGGGTGGTCGCGTCGGACATGTGCTTCTCCTCGGGTGGGGCTGAAGGGTGTGTGCGGGTGGGGGCTCGGTGGGCTCAGCGGTTGGGCGTGATGACCCGGCTGGTGCGGTAGAGCCGGAACTTGGCGCCCGTGGTGGTCTCGGCGAAGGCCTGGTAGCGGCGCATGAACTCCGGGTCCTGGAAGATCGCGTCGAACTCCGCCCGGCTGGACCAGGCCGCGAAGTTGACCATGGCGTCGCCGTCGACGCTGGTCAGCAGGCGGGAGCCGCGGAAGCCGTCGGCGGTGGCGGCGACGTGGTCGACGGCCGAGGCGAGCGCGTCCACGCTGGCGGGTGCGTCGTCGGTGGTGGCCACGTTGATCAGCAGGACGCCGTCGTCCGGCACCGGGGAGGTGATCACGCCGGGGCTGGCGTTGCGGCCCTCGAAGGAGAGCTGGGCGTACGAGGCGATGCCCAGCTTGTGCCACGGGTCGCTCTCGATCAGCTCGCGCACCTGGATGTCGTCGAGGTCGGCGGTGATGACGACGGCGCCGCCGTCGGGCCGCGGGCCGCTGAGCAGGATGCGGCCCTGGTCGGCGTGTTCGCGCAGCCAGGCCTTGTGCTCGGCCATGTGGGCGAGAACGGTCTCACGCGGGGTCAGGTACGTGAGGGTCAGGACGTGGATCAACGGGTCCTCCGGGTGGGTGTGGACGGAACGGAACAGGACGGAGCAGGACGGAACGGAGCAGGGCGGAACGGAGCGGACGCCGGGCCGCGGGAGCCGGGCAGCGGGTCGGCGGGGGCCGGGTGCAGGGCGGGGCGGGCTCAGGCGGTGGGGACGCCGAGGCGCCGGGAGAGCCCGGAGAGGATCCGCTCCGCGTCGGCGACGACGCCGTGGACGACCTGGGCGGCGGGCTGGATGTCCTGGATCTGGTCGAGGTTCTCGCCGACGAGCATGGCGCGCTGGGTGGTGTCGTCGCGGGCGACGGCGGCGTTCCACGCGGGCTCGATCTCGCCCCGGCGGGCGGCCAGTTCGGCGTCCCGGCCGGTCCAGGTGCGGGTGAAGTCGTTGGCCACGGCGCGGGCGGTGTAGACCTCGTCCCACGGGATGCCGCGCACGACGTCGAAGGAGCGGGTGTTGACGGTGTCCGCGGTGCGGGCGTAGAGCAGGTGGGACCTGAATCCGGCGGAGGCCAGCGACTCCTCGGTGGCGGCGAACCGGGTGCCCATCATCACGCCGTCGGCGCCGAGGGCGAGCGCCGCCGCGAGGCCGCGGCCGTCCGCGAAGCCGCCGGCGGCGACCACCGGAACCCGGCCCCGGGTGACGTCCAGGACGGCGGGGATCAGGGGCAGGGTGGCGCGGGAGGCGTGGTGCCCGCCGGCCTCGGCGCCCTGGGCGACGATCACGTGGGCCCCGGCCCGCAGGGCGAGGGCGGCCTGGTCGGGGTCGTGCACCTGGACGACGACCTTGGATCCGGCCTCGGTCGCGGAGGCCACGTACTTCTGCACCTGCGTCGCGCTGCCGAAGGAGAGCTCGACCACCGGCGGGGCGTAGCCGAGCACCTTCTCCCACAGTCCGGGCCGCTCGTCGAAGGTGAACATGACGCATCCGACGCCCCAGACACCGCCGGTGCCGGCGGCCTGCGGCAGGTGCTCGTCGATGAACGCCGGGTCGCCGTAGCTGACGCCGACGAGGCCGAGGCCGCCCGCGGCCGTCACGGCGCCGGCCAGCCGGCCTCCGGTCACCCCGCCCATCGGGGCGCAGACGACCGGGTGGTCGATGCCGAGCAGTTCCGTCAGCTTGGTCGAGATCACGATGCTCCCTTGGTCCGGTTCGATGGCATGGCGCGGTCCGGCCCGGCGGGCCGAGAGGACGGGGTGGCGCGGCGAATTCGACGGTGAATTCCGCGCGGTGGGGGCGGGGCGTTCCCACGGATTCGGAACCGTTTCCGGAAAGGAGCCCGCGTGGTGCTGAGCCGTGCGGCGCCGTGTCGTGCGCGCCGTGTCGGCGTCGCGTCGTGCGGTTCGGTGCCGCGCTCTGGTGAAGACATTAGCCGCGGCATTCGAACGGCGTCCAAGACGTAAACCGTGTGACTGCCATAAGGGGGCGCTATACCGGCTGGGTGCCGGGTGGGTGGGGAAACGAAAAGGCGTGCGATCCGGGTTCGGGGGAGGCCCGGATCGCACGCCCGTCAGGGGGTCCCGGCGCGAGGAGGCGCAGGAACAGCGGGGGGGGGATCAGTCGGAGAGGAAGAGCCAGCCGCGCTCGGCGGCCACCTCCCGGAGGACGCGCGCGGTGTGGCCGTCGCGCAGCGCGGTGACGGCGAGGCGCTCGCGGGGCGGGCGGGCGGCCGGCAGTGGCCGCCAGACCAGGTGCGGCTCCCCCTCCACGGCGCGGCGCGGGCGCAGGGCCACCAGGTCGGGGGTGGTCCGCAGGGCGTGCAGGAACAGGGCGTGCTGGTCCTGGTCGACCGGGTGCAGCACCGAGTTCCAGCCGAGCCGGGCCAGGTGGGCGGGGACGGACTGGGCGAACCCGGGCGCGCAGCCCTCGTCGTACCAGAGCAGGCGCTGGCGGGTGAGGTCCCGCAGGGTCAGTTCGGTTCTGGCGGCGAGCGGGTGCTCGCGCGCCATCACGACGCCGAGCGGTTCGTCCCGCACCACCGCGCGCACCAGGTGCGGCATCGGGACGGGCAGTCGCACGATGCCGAAGGCGATCTCGCCGTGCTGCAGCAGCTCGCCCTGGTCTGCCACGTCCACCGAGCGCATCCGCAGTTTCGCGCCGTGCTGGTGGCCGCCGTGGGTGCGGCGGCCGGAGAGCCCGTGCTGCACTTCGATGAGGACGTCCGCGGGGACTCCTCCGCACACGCCGACCTGCCACACCTGGGGTGCCGGGGCGACGGCGGCGATGGCCGATCGGAGCTGGCCGGGAATTCCCTGGATCTCCCGGAGGAATGCCCGGCCGCCGGCCGTCAGTTCAACGCCGCGGGAACTCCGGATGAACAGTGCGGCGCCGATTCTCTGTTCCAGTCGTCGGATTTGCTGGCTGAGACTCGGCTGGGAAATCCGGAGTTCCTGGGCGGCGGCCGAAACGGTGCCGGCACGGACCACGGTCAGGAAATACCGGAGGTGCCGCATGTCGAAATCGTCGACCTCCCGCGCGTCGGTCATCGCGCGGAGCAGGGCGCCGTCGTCCGGGTCCGGTCCGGGGGCGGCGAGGCCCGTGCGTGTCGGGGTGCGTCGACCCGTCCACTCGTCCAGCACGCTCATCGGCTTCCTCCAAGCGTCGTTGCCCTGCCGAGCAGGGATGCGCCCTGCCGACCCCGCGCCCCGTCGAGGCCCGGAGTCAGCATGACACAAGAATTCGTTCCAGAAGGTATGTTTTACGGGCCCGAAACGGCGCCGTTGCCTCCGGCGGCGGAATCCGGCCGTCCGCCGGCCGAAAGGGCCGAGAACAGCAGTCGCCACAGCGGCTCCCCGCCGGGCGCGCCCACGCTCTCGGCGAACCCGGCGGGCGCGCTCAACAGCCCGTACATCACGATCATCAGCAACTCGGCGACGAGCCGCGGCGAGTGGCCGGGGAAGCCGCAGTCGCGCTGGGCCCGGCGGACCAGGTCCGTCAGGGTGCTGCGCATGTCCGCCAGGACGCCGGAGAGTGCCCGGGCCAGGTGCGGGCAGTCCGCGGCGAGCCGGAGCGCGGCCCGCAGCCGCACGTCCGACCGCAGCCGGTCGGCGAAGCCCACGACGACGCCCTCCAGGACGCGCCGGGCGTCGGCGCCCGGCGCGTCGTACTCGGCCCGCAGGCTCGTCCAGGTCTGCCGGGACTCGGCGATCAGCGCACCGGCGAGCGACTTCTTCGAGGGGAAGTGCCCGTAGAGCGCGCCCTTCGTCATGCCGATCCGGTCCGCCACCGCGTTGAGCGTGGCGCTGCTGTAGCCCTGCGAGGCGAAGACCTCCGCCGCGGCCGTCAGCACCTTCTCCCGTGTGCGCAGCGCCCGTTCCTGCTTGGCCATGTTCGTACCCTCCGTCATCAACGAGAGCACATACATACCATCGGGACGGAATGGTGTCGCAGCCTTCCGGTCCGCCGGACTGATCATGCGTGCTCCGCCTCCAGCGGGCCCCGGCCGGCCGGGATCACCGGCCAGCCGAGACGTCCCGCGTGCTCGTTCAGCAGCGGGGAACCCCCCACCACCACCGGTCGCCCCACCGCGCGCAGCAGGGCGAGGTCGCTCTCGTGGTCCCCGTACGCGAAGCAGTCGGCCGGGTCCGCGCCGTGCTCGCGCATCAGCCGGACGGCGGCCTCGGCCTTGGCCCGTCCGATCATCGGACGGCGCACCTCGCCGGACAGCACGCCCGCGGCGTCCACCAGCAGCTCGGTGCAGACCAGCACCGAAGCGCCCAACTCCTCGGCCAGCACGGCGAGGAGGGGACGCATCGAGCCCGAGACGAGCACGACCGCGCGGCCCGCGGCCCGGTGCTCGGCGACGGCGGCGAGGGCGGGCAGCACGAACGCCTCGGCGCCGCGGCGGTACTCCTCGTACCAGCCGCGGCCGGCCGCCTCCAGCTCCTCGAGCGGCACGCCCGCGTACCGCCGGTAGTACCGGCGGTTGAGCGCCTCGCGGTCCGGGGTGACCGCGGCCTCGGTGGCCAGGTCCGGGAGGTCGGCGGCGACCCGGTCGGGGTGCCGGTCCCGCCAGTACCGCCAGAAGGCGAGCGGGCTCTTCTCGGCGATCACGGTCTCGTCCACGTCGAAGAAGGCCAGCGCGGGGCGCACCCGCGGCGGCGCCGCCGTCATCGGTCGCCCCGGGCGGCCAGCGCCGCCTCCAGGTACGCCCCGGCGGCCGTCTCGACGTCCAGGGCGCCGTGCCCGGCCGCGGTGGTGACGTCCCGCCAGGCGCGCTGCACCCGGCTGTGCGCGGACTGGCCGCGCAGGCCCGAGGCGTGGAAGAGCTCGTCCACCGCGTCCCGGCACAGGGCGGCGGCGGTGGCCGCGTCCCGGCGGTTCTCGGCCACCGAGAGCGGGGTGACGGCGCCCCGGTCCGCGCGGTCGGCGGCGCACTCCAGCAGCAGGCCCGCCGCGTGGATCCGGGCGGACGTCCCGGCCAGCAGCAGGCTCCGGCCGGGTCTGCCCGACGCGCCCGCCCCGCACTCGTCCGTCCAGGCCGCGAGCGCCGCCCGGGCCGCCCCCAGCACCGGCATCGCGAAGATCAGCCCGGCGACCATCGGGTACGGCACCCGGTGGCAGCGGGCCGCGTCCGGCAGCGGGCTCAGCAGGGCGCTCAGCGGGAACGAGCGGTGCGCGGGGACGACGATCCCCTCGCCCGTCACGCTGTTGCTGCCGCTGCCCCGCAGGCCGACCGGGTCCCAGGTGTCGCGGACGGTCAGCTCGGCGCGCGGCACGGCGAAGATCCGGTGCTCCCGGCCGCCGTCCGGCCCCCGCGTCCAGGAGGCCAGCAGCACCCACTCGGCGTGGTCGACCCCGCTGGCGGTGCGCCACTCGCCGTCCAGCCGCCAGCCGCCGGCCACCTCGGTGGCCCGGCCCTGCGGCGGGACGACCGACGCGGCGATCCGCACGTCCGGGCCGTCCGTCCACAGCTCGCGCCGGCCCTGTTCGGGCAGGTAGGCGGCGAGCCGGCCGTGCGCCGCGAACAGGGCTGCGCACCAGCCGGCGGCGGCGCAGGCCTCGGCGACGGCGGAGGCCTCGGCGAGCAGCCCGGCGAAGGTGCCGGCCCTGCCGCCCCAGCGGGCCGGGACGAAGTGGCGCGGGAAGCCCGCGTCGACCAGGGCGGCGGCGACCTCGGGCGTGAGCCTGCGCTGCTCCTCGGCGGCGGGGGAGTCGCGGCGGGCCAGTTCGGTGAGCAGGGTCAACGCCTCCTGGGCGCCGGTGGTGTTCGGCCGGTCCGGTGTGCGGCCGGCGACCGGAAGGCCGGTGGTCGGGGTGGTGAGGCCGGTGGCCGGCGGGGTGGTGACGGCGCCGGTCGGGGGAGTGCCCCCGGGAGAAGTGGTCAGCACGCCGTCCCCAGCAGGGCCCGGGCCGGCTCCGCCGCGCCGCAGCGGACGGTGGCGCCGGCGAGTTCCCGCTCGCCCTGGTGGGCGCGGAGGGCGAAGGTGCCGCGGCCGCGCCCGGCCGGCTCGGCGGTGATCGACACCGGGGCGTCCAGCTCGCCGAAGGCCGTGAACCTGACCGTGAGCAGCGTGACGCCGCCCGCGCCCGGTCGGCGGTCCGCCGCGGCCACCCGGCCGGCCTGCCGGAACGCCTCCACCAGCGCCATGCCCGGGATGTGGTCGGACTCGTGGTCGAACAGCACCGGGTGGTCCCGGTCGAGCCGCAGCCACCAGGCGTTCCACCGTGCCGGATCGGCGGCGATCAGCACGTCCCGTTCGGCGCGCTGGCCGACGGCGGCCGGCTGCAGCGGAGTGCCGGGCGGCTCGGGCAGCGGCGCGGTGGTGGGCTCGCCGCCGCCGCGGCGGCGCAGCATGGCGTAGCGGCCGGGCTCCATCGGCTCCCAGCACAGCCGGGTTCTCCCGATCAGTCGGTGCCGGACCAGCACGTCGGCGTCCAGTTCGAGGCGCAGGCGGCGCGAGCCCGCGGCGGGGCGGCGGCAGATGACGTCGAGCCCGACGGCGAGGCCCTGCGGACCGACCGGTGGAAGCTCCTCGGAGAGGTCGACGGAGGCCTCGCCCAGGACGAACGGCAGCCCGTGGGGGACGTCGAGGAAGCGGTGGGACAGGTGGATGGCGGTCTGCCGGGTGGTCTCCGCCAGCAGCACCGGATCGGCGACGGAGCCGCCCTGGTGGGAGAGGTAGTGGTCGCGGTCCCAGCGGGCCGCGACCGCGAAGCGGTCGTCGCCGAGCCGTTGCGAGTCCGTCAGCAGCACCTCCGCGTCCGCTGCCTTGTGGACGGACGCGCGGTGGACGCGCTGTCTGAACTCCATGCTCTTCCAGTGGTGTTCCGGCCCCGGTCGGCCGGTCATCAGTTCAAGTCCAGGCATGACGTGCATGAGCGGATCCCCCTCCTGGCTCGCCGTGCCAGCCCATGCGCCGGTATCGTCCCGACGCGGCACGTGGCGACGTCGAGAAATATACCTTCAGGAAGGAATATTGAGGGGTAGATTTTTGACACCCGCCACGACCGAGCAGAACTGCACACGACCGAGCACCACCGACCGCGGCAGGCAGGCCGTCCCCACCACGGCGCCATGCCGACCGACCACGGAGAGTTCCTCATGCTGGAGCCGCAGACCATCCCCTTCACCGCGCCCAAAACCCCAGTTCGGCGGGGTTCCGATCCGAAGCAGGAGCGTTCCGCCAGGACCCGGCAGCGGGTCCTGATGGGGGCCGCCGAGCTCTTCACCGAACGGGGATTCCGTCAGACGTCGGTCAAGGACGTCGCCGACCGGGTCGAGATGACCAAGGGCGCCGTGTACTTCCACTACCCGACCAAGGAGGCCCTGGCCGTGGCGATCGTCGAGGAACACTACGCACGTTGGCCGAAACTGCTCGATGAGGTGGCCCTCGAGGGGCTCGGACCGATGGAGACGGCCGTCCGGATGCTGGACCGGGCCGCCGTCGCGTTCCAGGACGACGTGATCGTCCAGGCGGGTGCCCGGCTGCAGATCGAGCGCCCGCAGATCGACGCCGAGCTGCCCACCCCCTACGTGGACTGGATCGCCCTGCTGGAATCCCTGCTGACCTCCGCCCGGGAGGCGGGCGAACTGCGCCCCGAGGTGGTGCCGGCGAACGCGGCGCGCTCCCTGGTGTCGGCGTTCTTCGGTTCGCAGCACGTCTCCGACGTCCTCAGCGGACGGGCCGACGTGGTGGAGCGCTGGCGGGATCTGAGCGGTCTGCTGTTCCGGGCGATGCGGACGGAGTGAGCCCGCCCCGTCCGCACCGCCCCTGCGCCGGGAACGGCGGGCGCCCGCCGGCCGTGGGCGCGGCGGGTGTTCGCGGCCCGGAACGACGGACGCCCGGGCGGTGGTGCACCGCTGGTCAGCCGGTGCACCGCCGCCCGGGAGGGCGTGCCGTCTCGTACGGCCGGTCAGGCCGGGTCCGTCACCTGGCGCTTGGTCGCGAGGACCACCAGGCCGCCGATCACCGCGAGGGCGGTCAGCACGGCGCCGAAGATCGTGGCGCCGTTGGTCAGGCCCACCGCGTCGCTGAGGTAGCCCGCCGAGACGGGCAGGACCCCGGCCGGGATGTAACCGCCCACGTTGAGGGCGGCGTTGGCCTCGGCGAGCCGCTGCGGCGCGATGGTGGAGTTGAGCAGCGACAGGCCGCCGAGCTGCCCCATGCCCTGGCCGGCGCCGGCCAGCAGCGCGGCGACGATCAGGACCGCGACCGCCTCGGAGTGCACGGCGATGATCAGCGCGACCATGCTCAGCGTGGTGCTCACCGCGCCGGCCGTCAGGATGGCGCGGCGGCGCAGCTTCTGGACGGCGAACTGCACACCGGTGGCGGTCAGGAACATCACGAAGGCCATGGCCCCGGCGACGATCCGGTTGGTGGTGCCGAGCAGGCCGGACAGCAGCGAGGGGCCGAGCGAGAGCACGAACGAGGTGGCGGTGATGCCGGGGGCGAACACCGCGATGCCGAGGGCGAGTTGGCGGCCGTTGCCGCTCGGGACGCCGGGCACCCGGATCCAGGCGCCGGTGCCGCGGCTCTCCGGACGGCGCACCGGCATCCGCAGCACGACCAGCACGGCGGTGGCCAGCACCACGGCCTCGACGACGAACACGGTGACCGTCGGCCCGGGGGCCAGCTCGGAGAGCACACCGGCGAGCAGCGGGCCGAGGCCGGCGCCGAAGACCATCGCGCAGGAGGCGAGCAGGGCGGCGATCCGCTTGCGCTCGGGACCGGCGACGTCGGTGACCGCGGCCATGCCGGCCGAGACCACCGCGCCGACCGCGATGCCCGTGAACAGGCGCGCCACGATCAGCGCGGCCACGCTGGTGGCGGTTCCGAAGATCAGGCAGGCGGCGAGTCCCAGGGCCAGGGCCGGCAGCAGGACGGGCTTGCGGCCGATCCGGTCGGAGACCACGCCGGAGACCAGCAGCGAGCCGATCAGGCCGACGATGTAGAACGCGAACACCACGGTCAGGGTGCCCTTGGAGAAGCCGATGTCGTGCTGCCACAGCACGTAGAGCGGCGTGGCGGCGTTCGAGAGGACGAAGACGGCGGTGACCGGCCAGGCGGCCAGCCAGACCCACCACAGCGGCGCGGTGGGCTTCGCGGCGGTGGCCTCGGCGGCGGTGGTGGTGGCCTCGGCGGTCGCGGTGCGCTGCACCTCCTCGACGGCCTGGACGGGTGCGGTCCTGGTCTTGGGCATGGCGGTTCCTCCCGGTCTGACTGTTGGCTCTCCAGCAGTACGAGTCGAGTCGAACTTAGCATGCAGTACGATAGAAGTCGTACTACATAGGAACCGAGTTATGAGGAGTCGAGGAGCTGCCTATGCCTACGACCACGGCCGACGCACCCGCCTTCAAGGTGCTCCCTGAGCCGTCCGACCTGCCCGAGCCGCTGGCCGAGCCGGCCGTCGACGAACTGCGCCTGGAGAACGTGCTGGGCGCGCTCAGCGACCCGCTGCGGCTGACCATCGTCCGCAAACTCCTGCTGGAGTCCGAGGACTTCGACCACTCCTGCGGCTGGTTCGGCCTCGACCGGCCCAAGTCCTCGCTCACCCACCACTTCAAGGCCCTGCGCGAGGCGGGGGTGACGCGCCAGCGCCAGTACGGGCTGGAGCGCCGCAGCCACGTGCGGGTCGACGACCTCAACGCGCGCTTCCCCGGGCTGCTCGACCTCGTGGCGGCCTGGACCCCGCCGGCTCCGCGGGCCCCGCAGGCCTGACCGGCGCCCGGCCCCCGGCGGACAGGGCCGCCGGGGGCCGCGGCTCCCGCCCAGGCTTCCGCCGCA
>NZ_JBEPAK010000097.1:0-24496 GCF_040298565.1 Kitasatospora sp. NPDC001539
CGCGCCGTGCGGGGGGGGGGGGGGCCCCCCCGCCTGTGTTGGGGGCGGGGGTTGGCGCGGTTGCGGGGGGCCCGCCGGCTTTTTCCCCGGCGCGCCGCGCGGGGGGGGCGCGGGGGGGCGCCCCCGCCGGGAGGTGGACGGCCGCCGGGCGGGCGGGCCGGTGGGGTCGGCGGGGCCGGGGCGCGCGGGCGGCGCGGCGGCCGGGCCCGGGGTGCGCCGCCGCAGCCGGTGGCGGTCGCGCTCGCCGCGGAAGCGGCGGACTTCGCCGGGCTGGCGAAGTACGGGATGTTCGGCGCGCTCGGGCACCAGGAGTACCTGCGCCGGGCGGAGCAGCAGCTGAGGGTCCTCCAGGGGCAGGGGCTGGAGGTGCATCTGAGGGTGTTGGAGGCGGGTGACTTCGAGGACTACTGCGCGGCGGTCGGGCTCGATCCCCGGACGGCCGCCGCCCGGGTCGCGTACGCGGGCGATCCCGAGCTGGCGGGGGAGCCGTTCGTCTACGCGGGGGAGCGGTTGGCGGAGCTGCTCCCGGTACTGCTGGACGATCACCGGGCGCGGGTGCGGATGTCCGTCGCCTGCGCGGCCCTGCTGGACGCGCTCGGCGACGACCTGGCCGGGCAGGCGCGGATGGCGGCGGTGATGCAGTACGTGACCTCCGTCTACCTGGCGCTCGCCGAGGGCGCGGGAGAGGGCTGCCACCTGCTGACGCTGCGGTGCCACGGCCCGGAGGACGGCGAGGAGCTCACCTCGGCGGTGGACGTCTGCGTGGAAGGGGGGCGGCTGCACCCGGCCGGGCGGGACACGGAGGCGTTCTGCGTCACGCTCGCGGCCGGTGTGGCCTCCGGTGGTGCGGGGGCGCTGCTGCTGCACGGCGATCCGTCGAGCGCCCGGCCGAGCGAAGCGCCGAGCGCAGGGCCGAGCGCACGGTCGAGCGCCGGGCCGAGCGCAGGGCCGAGCGCCGATCCGGAGGCGTCGGCGGCAGGCCCTCCCGAGGGGGCGCCGCCCGGCCCGGTGGCGGACCGGGCGCCGGCGGCGCCCGGGCCGCTGGGGCCGTTGGTGCGCGGGTGGGCCCTCGCCGACGGGCGGCTGCGGCCGATGACCGCCCATGAGGTGTTCGACGAGCTGGCCGACGACGCGGAGCGCGGGCTGCCGTTCCCGCCGGGGGTGGTGCCGCGGCCGGGGTTCCCGCTGCCGGGCTTCCGGGAGACCGGTGAAGGGGGTGGGCCGCTGGGGTGATCAGGGTGGTCGCGGCCTCCGCATCCGCCATGCGGCGCTGGGGACTGTTCATCGACCGCCTGTTCGGGGAAGATTCGGAGAAGATCAACAGCAGGAGCGTGCGGTACCCCACGCCGCCGCTCCGGCCGCTCCGCTCCGAACCGTGCTCCGCAGGTCCGGCGAGCCCGACAGCGAGAGGGGGGACGCACGGCATGGGCCGGATCGAGTTCACGGCGGAGGTCGCCGAGCTGCTCGGGAAGGTGCGGCGGCGTCCCACCGCGGGCTGGCCGTGGCGGCCCGGTGAGCAGGTGCCGGAGGGCCTGCCGGTGAAGCAGTCCTGGGGCTGGCTGTTCGCCCCGGACGGGCGGGTGCTGACCCTGGTGAACCCGCGGGACGGGATCTGCTCGCTGCCCGGCGGCTCGCTGGAGCCGGAGGACGACGGGGACCCTGCCGCGGCCCTGGCCCGCGAGGCGAACGAGGAGGCCCAGGCCGTCATCGGCCGCCCCTACTACCTCGGCTACCTCTACGACCGGGTCGGATCGGCCAACGGCGGTCACGAGTGCGCCCGGGTCCGGATGGCGGCGGCGCTGCGCTCGGTCGGCCCGAGTGCGGCCGACCCGGCCTCGGGCCGGCACTACCGGCGGCTGCTGGTCGCACCGGGGCTGGCGGTCGAGCTGCTGGGCTGGGGCGCGCCCGGACTGCGCCAGGCCCGGTCGGCGGTCGCCACCGCCGTCCGCTGGCTCGGTGTGCCCGCTGCCGCGAACGAGACGATCGAGGAGCTGCCGGTCGAGGGCTGCACCGTCTTCCCCGGGACGGTGTACCCCGGAGGCGGCCGGTCGGCGGGGAGCTGATCTCACCGGCGGGCCGGCCGACCGTCCGCTGAGCCGCGCCTCCGGCCGGGGCGGAGGGCAGAGTCGCACTCGGGCCTGCCGTTCGCCTTTTGCCGCTCCGTGCCTGCCTGCCTGCTCTGCCTGCCTGCTCTGCCCGCGTGCCTGCCTGCCCGCCCGCTTGCCTGCCTGCCTGCTCTGCCTGCGTGCCTGCCTGCCCGCCCGCCCGCTTGCCTGCTTGCCCTGTCCCGCCCGGCGCCCGGACCCGCTCCCTGCCCAGCCTCGCCCGAGCCGCTTCCTGCCCCGGCAGCCCGTCCACGACCGATGATCAACGTTCCCCGGCGGCAGCGGATTTCGCTCCCCCGACTCGGCCGCGCTCCGGCCGCGCGCCAGCCGTGGGCTGACCGCCGACTGACGCTGCGCTGACTCATCGGATTTTCTCATCTACACGCGATGATCGACGGGCGTCGACATACACCATCGCCCACCTGGGTGAACTCACGCTCCGTCGGGCGCAGTTCACTTCTGCGCTATCGGATGGGCCGTCAATGTCTTTGGCATGAGCGCTTCCGCGTTCAGCTACTGCCTGGTATCCCTCTCTGTGACCCAGGTCATACCAGGAGGTGCAATGCTCCGCCCCGCCCGCGCCCTCTTCGTCGCCGCCACAGCGGCTCTCCTCTCCATGACGACGCTCATCACGGCGTCATCCGCCCACGCGGCCGGCGTCAACTACGTCGCCCTCGGGGACTCCTACTCGGCCGGTGTCGGTGCCGGCAGCTACCTGAGCGACAGCGGTAGCTGCAAACGCAGCACCAACGCCTACGCCTACCTCTGGAAGAACGCCCACAAGCCGTCGTCCTTCACCTTCGCGGCCTGTTCGGGTGCGAGAACCGGTGACGTCCTCAACAGCCAGATCTCCGTCCTGAACTCCGGCACCACGCTGGTCAGCCTCACGATCGGCGGCAACGACGCCGGCTTCGCCGACACCATGAAGACCTGCGTGCTGGGCTCGGACAGCGACTGCCTGAGCGCCGTCAACGCGGGCAAGGACTACGCCCTCAACACCCTGCCAGCGCAGCTGGACCGGGTGTACTCCGCGATCCACGCCAAGGCGCCCAACGCCCACGTCGTGGTGCTGGGCTACCCGCACCTGTACAAGGTGGGCGGCTCCTGCATCTTCGGCATCGGCGACACCAAGCGCGCCGCCATCAACGCCGCCGCGGACACGCTGGACGGCGTCATCGCGAAGCGGGTCGCCAACGCGGGCTTCACCTTCGGCGACGTGCGGAGTGCTTTCACCGACCACGAGATCTGCGGCTCCTCGAGCACCTGGCTGCACAGCACCACGCTGCCGGTGGACGAGAGCTACCACCCGAACGCGGCCGGTCAGGCCAGCGGCTACCTCCCGGTCTTCAGCCGCTCCTGAACCGAGCCCGTAGCACGGTGACGCTCCGCCAGGCGATCCGGCCGCCCGGTACCGGTACCGGTGCCGGTGGCGGTACCGGTGTCGGTACCGATGCCGTCCGTACGGTGTCCGGCCGCCGCCTGGAAGATCCACTTCGTGACCCACATCACCAGGAGGTGCAATGCTCCGCCCTGCTCGTGCTCTGTCCGTCGCTGCGACAGCCGCTCTCCTCGCGCTGACGACGCTCTTCACGGCGTCGTCCGCCCACGCGGCCGGGATCAACTACGTGGCGCTCGGGGACTCCTACTCGGCCGGTGTCGGTGCCGGCAGCTACCTCAGCGACAGCGGTAGCTGCAAACGCAGCACCAACGCCTACGCCTACCTGTGGAAGAACGCGAACGCCCCGTCCTCCTTCTCCTTCGTCGCCTGTTCCGGTGCGAGAACCGGTGACGTCCTCAACAGCCAGATCTCGGCCCTGAACTCCGGCACCACGCTGGTCAGCCTCACGATCGGCGGCAACGACGCCGGTTTCTCCAGCACCATGCAGACCTGCGTGCTGGGCTCCGACAGCGACTGCCTGAGCGCCGTCAGCACGGCCGAGTCCTACGCCCGCAACACCCTGCCCGGCCAGTTGGACCAGGTGTACTCCGCGATCCGGGCCAAGGCGCCGAACGCCCACGTCGTGGTGCTGGGTTACCCGCACCTGTACAAGGTGGGCGGCTCCTGCATCTTCGGCATCGGCGACACCAAGCGCGCCGCCATCAACGAGGCCGCAGACACGCTGGACGGCGTCATCGCCAAGCGGGTCGCCAACGCCGGCTTCACCTTCGGGGACGTCCGCGACGCGTTCTCCGGTCACGAGATCTGCGGCTCGCTGGACACCTGGCTGCACAGCACCACCCTGCCGATCGACGAGAGCTACCACCCCAACGCGGCCGGCCAGTCCGGCGGCTACCTGCCGGTCTTCAGCCGCTCCTGAGGGGCCCGGCTCCAGCGCTCCGCCGGGTGAGCGTCCGTGACAGCGGTGGCGCCGCCGTCCCCACCCACGTGCTGGGGGAGGGAACGGCGGCGCAGCCGTGTCAGGCGTTCGGCGGGGCGGGCCGGACCGGAGGGAACGGAATGCCGGCGAGGGCCGGCAGGAGTTCGGCCTCCTCGTAGTCGAGGTGCGCCTCCAGCTCGGCCGACATCCGGTCCAGCTCGGCCCGGAGCAGTTCGGGCTCGCTGACCGCGATCCCGGCCAACAGCGCCACCAGCTCCTCCTTGATCCGTCCGATCGCCCGGTGCTGCTCACCGAGCCGTTCCAGCACGGCGACCAGCTCGGGATGGCTGCGCGCGAGGGCCGGGAAGATCGCGGCGTCCTCGCCGGAGTGGTGGTGCGTCAGTCCCTGGCAGAACGCCAGGCAGTGCTGCCGCAGTTGCAGCCCCAGCCCCGCCGGACGGCCGGGGGAGTGGGCCCGGGCCTCCGCCCGGACGTGGTGCAACTGGGCGCGCAGCCAGGTGTGCGCCTCCAACAGCTTGTCGGCGAGGCTGTGCACCTCGCGGGGTGCGCCGACCGGCGGCTCGGGTCGTTCCAGGACGACCACGGGCAACTCGCGTTCGGTGTGGGCCTGGTAGTCGCCGTAGCCGGGCGCCTGCCGGACGATCTCGGCGAACAGCCTCTCCCGGTGGGTGCCTTCGGCGGGGACGGCGATCGCGTCGAAGGTTTCGGAGCCGAGTTCGACGCGGGAGACGGGATGGGCCAGCAGGTTGCGGTACCACTGGGGGTGTTCCGGGGCCCCGGCCGCCGAGGCGACGACCAGCAGCAGCCCCTCGGCCCGGACGTAGCCGAGCGGGACGGTGTGAGGACGCCCGCTGCGCGCGCCGGTGGTGGTCAGCAGCAGCAGGTCACCGCCCTCGAAGGGGCCGCCGACCCGGCCGCCGTTGGCGCGGAACTCGTCGATGACCTTGCGGTTGAAGGAATGGGCGGGGTTGGACGACTTGGGCATGGGTGTGTGGTGGAGTCTCCGGAGATTTCGGGGGAGTCGCGGCCACACGCGGTACCACGCGGCAACGGGCGGACACCGCGGTGACCGCCTGGGTCAGATCAGGGCAGCGGAGCAAGTACTCATCGCGCATCGTCCCCTGGGAAATCAGGTGCTGGCTCGGCTGCCGGCCGGCCCACTGCTCTGTGGCCGACGCCGCGCTGCACGCCCCCATTAGAGCCACGCCGTGGTCCTGCTGTCAACGACCAAGATCGTTGGCGAGCGGGGTGCGGGCGTGCCACGAAGGCGTGCAGCGAGGGCGTGCAGCGCGGGTGTGCCACGAACGCGTGCCGCGCGGGCGTGCGGTGAGGCGCGTGCCAGCGTGCCATGAGGGCGTGCGGCGCAGGGGCCGGCCGGGCGCCCGTCAGCGCAGGTAGTCCGTCAGCCCCGCCGGCTTGAGACCGGCGGCGTCCGCGGCGGCGAGGGCACGTGCCAGGTCGGTGGCGAGGGTGTCGGTCCAGTGCATCAGCACCACGTCGCCCGGCTGCAGCGGGCCGGGGTGCCAGACGGCGGAGGCGCCCCAGCTGAAGTCGGCGTCGGCGGTCAACACCGTGCGGATGCCGCAGTCGGCCGCGGCCTGCAGGGTGTCGGTATTCCAGGCGAAGGACGGCGGACGGAACACCACGGGCGCCGTGCCGAACAGGCGGGTCATCGCGTCGCGGGCGTCGCAGATCTCGACCTGCTGCTGGTCCGGCGGAAGCTTGCTGAGGTCGGAGTGGGAGACGCTGTGGTCCTGGATCGAGGACCCCGGCACGGCGGTGACCCGCCTGAAGAAGTCCGGGTCGCCGCCGGCCGGCATCGGCAGCGGGAAGGCGGTGATCGGCAGGTGGTGGTCGGCGATGAACCGCTCCGCCTCGGGGGTGCGCTGCCAGCCGTCGTCCACCGTGAAGAACACGACCTTGTCCTCGGTCGGGATCGAGCCCCGCGCGACCGCGGGTGCCGGCGCCGGGCCGTCCACCCGCACGTCGTCCACCGAGAACGGCCCCTGCTGGTACCAGCCGTGCACGTACAGCCGGATGCTGCGGGCGTCCGGCCCGGTGGTGAAGCGGGTGGTCAGCTGCTGCCAGCCGCCGCCGGTGGTCTCGGTCCAGGCGGGGGCGACGTCCCGGCCGGTGCCGGTCGCGCCCAGGTGGACGAAGTCGCCGCGCACCCAGGCCGAGGCGGTGTAGGTGGTGTCCGGTTGGACGGAGACGGTCTGCGCGCACTCCCCGGTGGAGTCGTCGCCGGCGGGGGTGACGGTGAGCGCCGAGCCCCCGGAACGGGGTGCGGTGGTGGTGACGGCCGCCTCGGCCGGTCCGCCGGTGCAGTTCCACCCCGGGATGCTGCCCCAGTCGGCGAGGTTGGGGGAGGGCAGCTCGAACCCGGGGTTGGTGGCCAGGTTGACGGTCTGCCCGGTCTGCCCGGTCTGCCCGGTCTGGCCGGTCTGGCCGTTCTGACCGTTCTGCCCGGTCTGCCGGGCCGGATCGCCGGTGGCTGCGGAGGCCGCCGGGACGGCGACGGCGGCGAACAGGACGACGGAGGCGGCCAGCGCGGACAGGCGCGTGGACATCGACACGTGAGGACTCCAGCGGGTGGGACACGCCCGTGGGGAGGGCGTGAGCGGAATCGGGACCGTGGGACTTCCCGGAGGGACGGGAACGAGCTGTGCCGGTGCGCCGCACGCGGACCGGAGAGCAACAATGGACTGGACCAATGAGCCCGTCAAGGGATCGCCCGGTGGACGGTCCGACTGCGGCTCGGCCGTCACCCCTTGTTCGGCACCGCAGAAGACGCAACGTCAGAGCAACTCAAATCGCAGACAGTTCAGGGCGAGAGGTACAACTCCTCGATATCCGAGGCGTAGTGCTGGGTGATCGCCGCCCGCCGCAGCTTGAGCGAAGGCGTCAGCAGCCCCTGCTCCTGGCTGAACTCCCTTGGCAGCAGCCGGAACGCGCGGATCGACTCGGCCCGCGACACGGCCGTGTTCGCCGCGGCCACCGCCCGCTGGATCTCGGTGTGCAACTGCTCGTCCGCGAGCACCGCCCAGGAGTCCAGCTGCTCCCGCCCGTGGGTCTTCAACCAGTGCGCCAACGCGGCCGGGTCGAGCGTGATCAGCGCCGCCACGTACGGACGGTCGTCGCCCACCACCAGGCACTGGGAGACCAGCGGATGCGCCTCGACCCGCTCCTCCAGCGCCGCCGGCGCGAGGTTCTTCCCGCTGCTGGTGACGATCAGGTCCTTCTTGCGCCCGGTGATGGTCAGGTAGCCGTCCTCGTCCAGCCGGCCGAGGTCGCCGGTGGCGAACCAGCCGTCGACCAGCGATTCCGCCGTGCACCGGGGGTGGTTGAGGTAGCCGCCGAAGACCGACCCGCCGCGCACCCACACCTCGCCGTCGTCGGCGATCGCCACGGAGGCGCCCGGCAGCGGCTTCCCGACGGTGCCGAGCTTCTGCCGTCCGGCCGGATTGGCGGTGATCGCGGCCGTGGTCTCGGTCAGTCCGTAGCCCTCGTACAGCTGGAGCCCGGCGCCGGTGAAGAACAGTCCCAACTCGCGGCGCAGCGAGGAGCCGCCGCACATCACGCTGCGCACCTGGCCGCCGAGCACGGCGCGCAGCCGGGGGTAGACCGTCCGCTCGTAGGCGAGGTGGCGCAGCCGCAGTCCCGCGCCCGGGCCCGGGCCGCGGCCGAAGGCCTTCTGCTCCCGTGCGGTCGCCCAGTCGACGGCCACCTGCCGCGCCTGCTCGAAGAGTTCGCCCCGGCCGGTCTCCTCGGCGGTCCGCCGGGCCTGTTGGAAGATCTTCTCGAAGACATAGGGCACGGCGTGCAGGAAGGTCGGCTGGAAGGTCTTCAGTGCGGGCAGCAGCGCGTCGGTGGAGACCTCGGGGATGTGGCCGATCCGGAAGCCGCCGCGGATCGCCGCGACCTGCACGGCCCGCCCGTAGACGTGCGCGAGGGGCAGGAAGAGCAGGGTCGCGGGCTGGCCGCCGCCGGTGTCCCGGAAGACGTCACCCCACCCGGTGAGCAGCGCGTCGGCCTCTGCGGTCAGATTGCCGTGGGTGATCAGGCAGCCCTTGGGGCGGCCGGTGGTGCCGGAGGTGTAGACGACGGTGGCGATGTTGGCGGCCGCGACGGCGAGCCGCTGGCGGTGCACCAACGCGACGGGGACGTCCCGGCCGTCCTCGGTGATCGCCGCGACGCAGTCGCGGTCCAGCTGCCAGATGCCGGTGAGGTCGGGCAGTGCGTCGCAGACCGCGCCGACGGTCATCGCGGCGTCCTCGTCCTCGACCAGACAGGCCACCGCCTGGGTCTCGGCGAGGATCCAGCGCACCTGTTCGGGCGCGGAGGTGGGGTAGACCGGCACGGTGATCGCGCCGATCGACCAGAGCGCGTAGTCGAACAGCGTCCACTCGTAGCGGGTGCGGGACATCAGGGCGACCCGGTCGCCGTAGCGCACGCCTCGGGTCAGCAGACCCTTGGCGAGGCCGAGGACCTCGTCGCGGAACTGCCGCGCGGTGACGTCCTCCCACCGCCCGTCGGCGGCGCGCCGGGACAGCTGGACCAGGTGGGGCGTGCGCTCGGCGGTGTCGTACAGGGAGTCGGCGAGTCCTCCGGCGGCCTCGCGCCCGGGCGGGGCGGGGGTGGTGAACTCGCGCACAGTCCTCCCCAGTTCGCGTCTCGCGGCGCTGTCTGCCGGACCCGGTCGGCGGGCGCCGGAGTGGCGGCGCCCGGTCGCGCGGGTGGAGCGAAACTATCGGATCGTCCTGTCACTGCCCAGGGTTGTGGCGGGGACGCGACGAGATCGGCACGGCTGCGCTCGAGCGGTGTCGTGATGGGGGAGACGGGGAGGAGGAACCCGGGGAGGCGGGACGGAGGCCGAGGGGACCGGAGGGGCGAAGCGACGGGAACCGGGGCCGGGGAGCCGGTGGAACGGGTCGCGAGCCGGGAGCTGCCCAAGGGCCGGGGGCCGGGAGCTGCCCCGGAGTCGGGAGCGGGAGCTGCCACGGGCGGCCCCTGACGTGTCCTGGGCAAGGTGAGGACGCGGGTGGTTCGACCCTCGAACGTGTGGTCACGGCGTAGTAGAGTCTCGCAGACCCGCGGCCGGGAGCCCTCCGCAGCTTCCTTCCCATACCTTCGCAAAGTCCGTCCGAGCCCCTCCCTCCGCGCCCGACCGAACCGTCCGAGCCCGCCCGATCCCCGACCCGACCCGACCCGGCCCCCGCCCCGACCCGGCCGGATCCTCCGCAGTCCCCGCCTGCCCGGCACCTGCCGCCTCCCCCGGCTCCCCGCTCACCCCGCCCTCCGTTCCCCGCTCGCCCCGCCCTCCGCTCCCCGCTCCCCGTCCGCGCCTGGCACTTCCCGACCGAGGACTCCATGCGTCTGCGCAGCAGCTCGATCCGCGCGAAGATCATCGCGCTGCTCCTGGTGCCCATCGTCGCCCTCACGGCCCTGTGGGTGTACGCGACGCTCGCCACCACCGGGGACGCCCTCGACCAGCTGGCGATCAGTCGTACGTACAAGGAGTACGGGCCGGCCGTCGACCAGTACGCGAGCGACCTGCAGGACGAGCGCCGGGCCGCCGTGCAGCGCCTGGCCGACCCGAACTCGCCGGTCGCCCGGGACGCCTTCGAGCACGCCAAGGCCGCCACCGACCGAAGCCTCGCGGTCCTGCGGCAGAAGAAGGACAGCGCCCGGGGGGAGCTCTCCGCCGCCCAGCGGGCCCGCCTGGTGCAGATCACCGCCGCCGCCGACCAGATCGCCCCGCTGCGGGCCCAGGTCGGCCGCCTGGCGCTGAACTGGGAGTTCGCGCTCGGGCAGTACAGCGACCTGGTCCGGCCGGTGTTCGGCTTCCGATCCGCCTACGTGGCCCGGCAGAGCGGGCAACTCCCGCGTCAGGGAACCATCCTGATCGAGCTGGTGCGCGCCCGCGAGTACCTTTCGCAGGAGGACGCGGCCATGGAGGGCCTGCGCACCGGCACCGGCAAGCCCACCGCCGAGCAGTACCAGGCCGCACTGGACGCCCTGCACAACCAGCAGGCGCTGTTCACCGTCTACATCGCCGAACTCGAACCCGCCGACCAGGCCGACTACATCGCCCTGCGCGGTGGCGAGGCCTGGGGCGCGCTGGCCCGCGCCGAGGCGGACTTCGTGGGCGCCGGCGGCCCCGACCGGGTCGTGCAGGCCCTCAACGGCGACAACTGGCGCCAGACCGCCGACCGCTCCCTCGGCGATCTCGCCTCGATCGACGCCAGGATCGCCGCCGGGCTGGACGACCGTGGACGGTCCACGGCGATCGCGGCGCTCTGGCGCGGCGGCATCGCCGGTGGGATCGCCCTGGTCGCCGTCGTGCTGACCATCATGATCTCCTTCCGGATCGGTCGCGGCCTGGCCCGCGAACTGATCGGCCTGCGCAACGCGGCCAACGAGCTGGCCACCACCCGACTGCCGTCCGTGATGCTGCGACTGCGCCGCGGCGAGCCGGTGGACGTGGCCGCCGAGGTGCCGGAACTGCACTTCGGCCAGGCCGAGATCGGCCAGGTCGGCCAGGCCATCAACGCCGTCCAGCGGGCCGCCGTGGAGGCCGCCGTGGAACAGGCGGAACTGCGGCGCGGCGTGTCGGCGGTCTTCGTCAACCTGGCCCGGCGCAGCCAGGTCCTGCTGCACCGGCAGCTCACCCTGCTCGACACCATGGAGCGCCGCACCGAGGACCCGAGGGAGCTGGAGGACCTGTTCAAGGTCGACCACCTCACCACCCGCATGCGCCGGCACGCCGAAGGCCTGATCATCCTGGCCGGCGGCTCGCCCGGACGCGCCTGGCGCAAGCCGGTGCGGATGGTGGACGTGGTCCGCGCGGCCGTCGGCGAGGTCGAGGACTACGCCCGGGTGATCGTCCGGCCCTTCCCCGGCACCGGTCTGCTCGGCAGCGCCGTCGCCGACGTGACCCACCTGGTCGCCGAACTCGTCGAGAACGCCGCGGTGTTCTCGCCACCGGCCACCCAGGTCACCGTCCAGGGCGAGGTGGTCGCGCACGGCTTCGCCCTGGAGATCGACGACCGCGGGCTCGGGCTGAGCGAGCAGCTGCTCGCCGAGATCAACGAACGCCTGGCCGTGGAGCAGGAGTTCGACCTGGCAGACACCGACCGGCTGGGACTGTTCGTGGTGAGCCGGCTCGCCCGCCGCCACGGCATCCGGGTCCACCTGCGGCCCTCGCCGTACGGGGGGACGACGGCCGTGGTGCTGATCCCGCGCGAGCTGCTGGCGGAGGCGCCGGACGGCCTGCCGGAACCGCCGGCCCAGCCGTCCGGGGCGGCTGCGCCGGGCCGGGGGCCGAGGCGGGCGGCGGGGCGGCGCGGGCGAGACCTGGTCGCGGTGCCGGGCACGGCCGAGGCTGCGCGTACGGCCACTGCGGCAGCCGCCACCGGTACGGGTGGCACGGGTGGTACCGGTGGTACCGGTGGCACGGGTGGCCGGCACCGGGTCTCCGGAGGACCGCGCCCGTCCGCGCCCGAAGCGGGGCGTACGGCCAACGGGCTGCCGCGCCGGGCAGCGCGGACCAAGGGCGGTCCGGTCCTGGTGCCCGCGCCCGTGCCGGACGGCGAGGACGCTCCCGGCACGGGGCGCCACCGGCGGGACGCGGCGGTGTCTGGCGGCCTCTCCGCGGTGGACGGCAGGCTGACGGCCTCGCCGGAGGACGGCGCGCCCCCGGCCGGGGAGCCCGCAGCCGGCACTCCCGGCACTCCCGGCACGGCCGGCACCCTGGACACCGTCGGCACCCTCGGGACCGCCGGCACCCTTGGGACCGCCGCCCCAGGGGACGGCGCAGCGGCGGCCGGAGCAGCGGCGCAGGCGGCGCCCCGGACGCCGGGCGGTCTGCCCCGGCGCGTCCGGCAGGCGAACCTCGCGCCGCAGCTGAGGGAGCAGGCGAAGGAGCGGCTGCGTGCCGCGGCCGGGCCCGAGGACCACGACACCCGGCGCACCCGGGCGACGGCCGGTCCGGCCGGTGCGGCGGACCTGACGGAGCCCCGGGAGCGCTCGCCCGAGGAGGCCCGGGCCGCCTTCGCCTCGTTCCAGCGCGGCTTCACCCGCGGCCGCGGCTCCACCGGTCCGGCCGATCGAGCCGCCCGGTCGCGCACGGCCGAGGACCGAACCACCGAGGGCGGTACCCCGCAGGACGCGACGGCGCAGGGCCGTACCCCGCAGGACGCGACCGCGCAGGATCGTTCCAGCGCCTCGGACGCCCGCTTCAGGGCCGTCCCCAGGTGGCAGCCGCCGGACCCGTCCCTGCGGGCCATCAGCCCCGCGCCCGCCCCGGCGGCGCTGCCCGCACCCGCCCCCGAGGACGCCGAGCGCGCGCGGCTCGCCCGCAGGACGCCGGACGGGCAGCCGGTCCGGCCGAACCCGGGGCCCGCCTCGCCCGTGCCGCCCGTGGCACCCGAGGGGTCAGCGGCACCCGGAACGACCGCAGCACCGGCACCACCTGCAGCATCGGCACTTCCAGCACCATCAGCACCACCGGCATCACCCGCCCCAGCGGAAGGAACTGAATCATGACCACTTCGACGCAGCCGTCCGGCGACCTCAACTGGCTCCTGGACGACCTGGTGGGGCGCGTCGCGGCCCTTCGGCACGCGGTGATCCTCTCCAGCGACGGGCTGGCCACCGGCGCCTCCCGCGACCTGGACCGGGAGGACGCCGAGCACCTCGCCGCCGTCGCGGCCGGGTTCCACAGCCTGGCCAAGGGCGCCGGCGGCCACTTCAAGGTCGGCGGGGTCCGGCAGACCATGGTCGAGCTGGACGAGGCCTTCCTGTTCATCACCGCCGCCGGTGACGGCAGCTGTCTGGCCGTGCTCAGCGAGGCCGAGGCGGACATCGGCCAGATCGCCTACGAGATGGCCCTGCTGGTCAAGCGGGTCGGCGAGCACATGGCCGCCGAGCCGCGCACCGAAACCGCCGCGCCGAGGAGCTGAGCGGTCCGATGGCGGATCCGAAGGCGAACGGGCCGGAGCACCTCCGGGCGCTCGGCGGCCCGGAGGCGCCCGGCGGCCCGGAGGCGTTCGACAGCCCGGCGGGGATCGGCAGCGCGGAGGCGCCCGGCGGCCCCCAGGTGCCGGTGGGCCCAGCCGGGCCCAGCGACGGGGAACGGACGGCCCCGGACGAGCCCGAGGTCGACCTGTTCCGGCCGCGCACCTCGGTCGACGACCGCTGGTTCGACGACGAGGCGGGGCCGGTGGTGCGGCTCTTCGCGATGACCAGGGGCCGCACCCGTCCGGTCGAGGAGGGCCTGTTCGACCTGATCTCGCTGGTCACCGCCAAGGACCCCGGGCCGGACGCGGGGGCCGTGCCCGCGCACGTCCTCGACCCCGAGCACCAGACCCTGCTGGCCTGGTGCCGCCACGAGCCGCTGTCCGTGGCCGAACTCGGCTCCTACACCGACCTGCCGGTCAGCGTCGTACGCGTGCTGCTCGGCGACCTCTACGACGCCGACCTGATCAGCGTCACCCGACCCGTTCCGCTCGCCGAGCTGCCCGACGAGCGCCTGCTGCGAGACGTGATCAATGGACTCCGTGCGCTCTGACCCCAACCCCGCGAGCGCGCCCCCGGCGCGGCGGGGGAACGCCGACGACCCGCAGTGGCGCGGAGGTCCGGCCGTCGCGGTGAAGATCCTGGTCGCGGGCGGGTTCGGCGCGGGCAAGACCACGCTGGTCGGCGCGGTCAGCGAGATCCGCCCGCTGCGCACCGAGGAGGAGCTCAGCGAACTGGGCCGCCCGGTGGACGACACCTCGGGCGTCGAGGCGAAGCGCACCACCACGGTGGCCATGGACTTCGGCCGGATCGACCTGCGGCGCGGACTCGCGCTCTACCTGTTCGGCACCCCGGGGCAGGACCGGTTCTGGTTCGTCTGGGACGAGTTGGCGCGCGGGGCACTCGGCGCCGTGGTGCTCGCGGACACCCGCCGGCTGGCCGACTGCTTCCCCTCGGTCGACTTCTTCGAGCAGCGCGGCATCCCGTTCGTGGTCGCCGTCAACTGCTTCGAGGGCAGCGAGCTCTTCGCCCCGGAGGAGGTCCGGGACGCGCTCGACCTCGACCCGGGGATCCCGGTGCTGCTGTGTGACGCGCGGTTGCGGGAGGACGGCAAGGACCTGCTGGTCGCCCTGGTCGAGCACGCTGCCGCCCGCCGAGCGGCCGCCGCCCGGGCCTGACCGCCGGAGGATTCCGCTGGTCAGGGCGGTTCAGCCCGTCCCGCGTCTCATTCCGTCGTCCGCATTCCGGACGATCGGCGTACTGAAGGTTGCCTGGACGGGCTCGGGCATGGAAGGCTCTGGTGATGAAGGCCGCCCCGGTCATGCCGCCGGGAGGGTCGGAAACCTCCCGTTCGTACGGGAGTTGCCGACCGGTGTCGGCCGTCGAGGCGTCGTCGCACAGGACGAAGGGGAGGGCGACAGGGATGACCATCGGTCAGCACCGCACCGCCGCCGTGCCCCGCCCCGTCATGCCGGTGCTCACCGTCCGCCGCTACATCGACCAGGCGCTGATCTGCAGCGCCTGTTGTCGCTGACGGCCCCTTCCCGCCCCGGTACGTCCCCCCGGCGGCACCGGCCGTCCGGCCGCCGCCCGACGCACCGTCGATCCCTGTCGATTCCTGTCGATTCCCGTCGATCCCGTCGACCAGGCCGTGACGGACCGCCCACCCGGCGCGTCCACGGCCGACCAACCGGCCCCGCCTCGCGGAGAGAACCACCAGTGAACATCGTCTGCCCCAGCCCAGCCCCCGGCATCGCCGGCCGCACCCGTCCGACCGGGCCGGCCGTCGCGATGTGCGCGGGCCCTCGGACCGGACGGTGGAACGGGCGCGCGCGTCGCGCCGCGGACAGCCGACGGAGCCGTCTCGACCTCGAGCCGTTCTGGCCGTCCCGGCAGCCGCACCTGTTCGATCAGACGTGTCCGGGCTCGCCCAGCGCGTCCCGGCTCTCCACCCGCTGAACCGGTTCCACCCGGTCCGGCGACGGCGGTACGCCCGGTCGACGCGCAGACGACTCCACCCCGTCCGTCACGCGCGAAATGAGCGGCACACCATGTCTTCTTCCTCCACGGCCACCCTGCCCCTGCCCACCGCGACTCCGCACCTGCGCGCGGTCCGCTCCGTTCCCACCGGTCGCGGCGTCGCCACCGTCGCGTCCGTCCCCTCCAGGTCCGCCGTCCCGACGATCGCGCCCGTTCCGTCGGCCGGCACCGCAGCACCGGTCGCGCCGACCGTCGGGCCGGCCGGGACGCTCGTACCCTCGGCGCCGGCCTCGCTGCTGGCCGCACTGCCCGAGGGCGCGACCGTCGTCGCCGCCCTGCCGCAGGGCTCGCTGCCGCAGGGCCTCCTCGCCCAGTACCCGCAGGCCGGGGACGGGGCGGGCCACCCGATGGTCGGCTACCTCGTCCTGGTGCCGGCCGAGAGCCCGGCGGCTCCCCCTGCTGGGAGCGGTGGAACGGCCGTCCCAGGCGGCGTCTCCCATGCCGGTCGGACGGTCCGCCCGGCCGGGCGCGGGATCACCGTCGACACCGAGCGGCGCAACGCCTACGTCGACGGGCGGCTGCTCGACCTCACGTACCTCGAGTTCGAGCTGCTGGCCCACCTGACCGAGCACCCCCAGCGCGTGCACACCCGGGACCACCTGGTCTCGGCGGTCTGGGGCTACGGCCACGTCGGGGACGGACGCACCGTCGACGTGCACGTCGCCCGACTGCGCCGCAAGCTCGGTGCGGCCTACCGCGACACGATCGTGACGGTCCGTCGGGTGGGCTACAAGTACACCCCGGCCAACTGACCCGCGCTCCGCCGAGCCCGAGGAGACGGCCGGCGGCCAACGGCTGACGGGCTCGGCGGATCGCAGGACCCGCCGAGCCCGTCAGCCGTCAGCCGCCGGCGCCAGGGGCCGCGGTCAGGGCCGGCCATCGGCTGCCGCCCCTCGGGTTCCGGTCTCCCGGGTCCTGGCGCGCGGCCCGGGTCAGCGGCTCAGGCGGTCGATCTCCGCCAGTTCCTCCTCCGTCAGCGGCCCGCCGGCCAGCGCCGCGAGGTTCTGGTCCAGTTGGGCCACGCTGCTCGCCCCGATGATCACCGAGACGACCCTCGGGTCCCGCAGCACCCAGCACAGCGCCAGCTGCGCCAGGGACTGCCCGCGCCCCTCGGCGACCTTGTTCAGCGCGCGCAGCTGCTCCAGCTTCGGGCCGGTCAGCGCCTCCTCGGTCAGGAACTTCCCGACCGACATCCGCGACCCGGCCGGCACCTCGCCGGACAGGTAGCGGTTCGTCAGCAGACCCTGGGCGAGCGGGGAGTAGGCGATCAGGCTGGTCTGGGTGTCGCCCACCGCGTCCAGCACGCCGCCGTCCTCGACGGACCGGTCGAGGATCGAGTACGCGGACTGGTTCATCAGCACCGGCGTGCCCAGCTCGCGCAGGATCGCCACCGCCTCCCGGTGCTGCTCCGCCGGGTAGTTGGAGATCGCCGCGTACAGCGCCCGGCCCGAGCGCACCGCGCTGTCCAGGGCGCCCATCGTCTCCTCGATCGGAGTCTCCGGGTCGTAGCGGTGCGAGTAGAAGACGTCGACGTAGTCCAGCCCCATCCGCTCCAGGGACTGGTCCAGGCTGGCCAGCAGGTACTTGCGGCTGCCGCCGTTGCCGTACGGGCCGGGCCACATGTCCCAGCCGGCCTTGGTCGCGACGAACATCTCGTCCCGGTACGGGCGGAAGTCCTGCGCGAACAGGTAGCCGAAGTTGCGCTCCGCGCTGCCGTACGGCGGACCGTAGTTGTTCGCGAGGTCGAAGTGGGTGACGCCCCGGTCGAAGGCCCGGCGCAGCACGGCCCGCTGCACCTCCAGCGGCTGGGCGTCGCCGAAGTTGTGCCAGAGGCCGAGCGAGACGGCGGGCAGCTGCACGCCGCTGCGGCCGGCCTTCCGGTAGGTCATCGAGGCGTAGCGGTCGTCCGAGGCGAGGTAGCTCATGCCGGACATCCTGCCAGCCCCCGGCGGCCGATCAAGTCCTTGCTCCGGCCGGCTGCCCGAGCGGCCCGGCACCCGGCCGGCCCGGCGACCAGCCGACCACCCGACCGGTCCGCCCGAGCCGGCACCCGCCCGCGCTGCGACCGCCCCGGCCGCGACCGCCGTTCTGTACCTGGGTGGTGCCTACGCGCGGTGGGCGCCTGGCACCGTCCGTGACGTGACCGGCGCCACCGTCCACAAGCGGAATGCGACTGCGCACCAAGGGGGATGACGGACCGTCGAGGGGCCGTGGCCGCCGGGGGGCGGCGCACGGCCCTCGGTCTTCCGGTTCCCGGCATCGAGGAGCGGTGAATCCCTGGCGTTCTGTACCTACTGGTGTGTACAGTGATCGGCATGAGCACTCAGGAACGCCTCATCGAGAGCACCCAGGCCCTCCTCTGGGAGCGGGGGTACGTCGGCACCAGCCCCAAGGCCATCCAGCAGCGCTCCGGGGTCGGCCAGGGCAGCATGTACCACCACTTCACCGGCAAGCCGGACCTCGCCGCCGCCGCCCTGCGCCGCAGCGCGGAGCAGATGCGCGGCATCGCGGAGGCCGACCTCACCGCCCCCGGCACCGCGTTCGACCGCATCGCCGGGTACCTGCACCGGGACCGCGAGGTGCTGCGCGGCTGCCGGATCGGCCGGATGGCCCAGGACCCGGACGTCATCGCCGACCCGCAGCTGCGCGCACCGGTCGAGGAGACCTTCGACTGGCTGCGCGGCCGGATCGCCGAGCTGATCGCCGAGGGCCAGGCGGGCGGCGAGTTCGCTCCGGGCCTCGACCCGGCGGACACCGCCGCCGCGGTGGTCGCCGTCGTCCAGGGCGGCTACGTGCTGGCCCGCGCCGCGAACAGCGCCGAGCCCTTCGAGCAGGCCGTCCGCGGCGCCCTCGGGCTGCTCGCCGCGCACCGCCGGTCCTGACCGGCGCGGGGCGGCCCGCCCGCGGGCCTGCCACCGCCCCGGTCCGGACGACCCGGGCGAACCTTCTCCCCGGCACCCCCGACACGTCCCGAAGCCCCGAGGAGCCCGCCGTGCACGCCATGCAGTACGAGATCCCCCTCCCCGCCGACTACGACATGGGCATCATCCACAAGCGCGTCGCCGACAAGGGCCACCTGCTCGACGCCTACCCCGGGCTCGGCCTGAAGGCCTACCTGGTCCGCGAGCGCGGCCGGGACGGCTCGCCGGCCAACCAGTACTCGCCGTTCTACCTGTGGAACACCTCGGCGGGGATGAACTCCTTCCTCTGGGGCCCGGGCTTCCGGGGCCTGAGCGCCGACTTCGGCCGCCCCGTCGTCCGCCACTGGCTGGGTGCCGGACTGGTGCGGAACGCCGACGCCGGAGCGGCCGCCCCGACCAGCGCCACCCGCACCACCGAGCGGCTCCCCGAGTCCGTCGACCCGGCCGAGGCCGTCGAGCGGGCGCTCGCCGAGCTCCCCGTCCACCCGGGCCTCCACACGGCCGCCGTCGCCGTGGACCCGAGCCGGTGGGAGCTGCTCCGGTTCGCCCTCTGGCGCGGCCCGGCTCCCGAGGACGAGCCCGGCACCCGCTACCAGGTGCTGCACCTGTCCTGCCCCGAACTCGACCGGCTGCCGACCGGCCGCCACTGGTGAAAGGACCCCTCCCCACCGTGATGCCCACCGCCCAGGCCACCTCCACGGGCGCCGCCGACCCCGCCCCGGCCGACCTCGCCCCCGCCGACCTCACGCCCGCCACCCTCGACCGCGACGCCGGTTACGCCCTGCTCGCCGAACTCGCCGGCCCCGTCGCCACCGCCACCCTGGGCGGCCTGGACGGCCTCGCTCCCGGCTTCCCCGACTGGATCGTCACCAGCCTCTTCGGCGGCACCTACCAGCGCCCCGGCCTCTCCCTGCGGGACCGCCAGATCGCCAACCTCGCCGCCCTCACCGCCCTCGGCGGGGTCGAACCGCAGCTCGCCGACCACGTGCGCAACAGCCTGCGGATCGGGATGACGGAGCAGGAGATCACCGAGGTGCTCGTCCACCTCGCCCCCTACGTCGGCGTCCCCAGGACCCTGGCCGGCCTGCGCGTCGCCACGGCGACCTTCGCGGCGGCGGCCGACACTCCCGGAGAGGACGAGGCATGACGACCCCGGCCGCCACCACCCGCAGGGTACGGACCGTCCTCGGCGACCTCGACCCGGCCGAGCTGGGCGTCACCGACGCCCACGACCACCTCTTCATCCGCAGCCCCCGGTTCCCCGGCCAGGAGCTGGACGACCCGGCCGCCGCCGAGGAGGTCCTGCGTGCCTACGCCGCCGCGGGCGGCCGCACCCTCGTCCAGTGGACGCCGTGGGGCATGGGCCGGGGCGCGGGCTCCCTCGCCGCGCTGTCCCGGGCGGCCGGCGTCCACGTCGTCGCCGCCACCGGTGCGCACCAGACGGCCCACTACGCCCCGGGCCGCTTCCCGGACCTCGGCGACCGCCCCGTCGAGCGCCCCGCCCCGTACGCGGACCTCGCCGCACGCTTCGTCACCGAGCTCACCACCGGACTCCCCGACGCGCCCGACGGCGTCCGGCCGGGCCTGATCAAAATCGCCGACGACGCGGGCCCGCTCACCCGGCACACCCGCTGGACGATGGCCGCCGCGGCCGAGGCGCACCACGCCACCGGGTCCCCGATCGCCGTCCACCTCGAACCCGACGGTGACCCGCACGGCGTCCTGCACCGGCTCTCCGGACGGCACGGCGTCCGCCCCGACCGGATCGTCCTCGGCCACCTCACCCGCTTCACCGACCGGGCACTGCACCGCAGCCTGGCCGCCGAGGGCGTCTTCCTCGCCCTGGACAGCCCCTCCCGGATCGGGCACCCCGGCGACCTCCAGGCCTTCGACGTGATCGCCGACCTGGTCGAGGCGGGCTACGGCGACCGGCTGCTGCTCGGCGCCGACACCACCACCCGGACGGCCCGCGAGACCGGCGGACCAGCACGGCTGCTCACCGACCTGGCTCCGCGGCTGGCCCGCAGCTTCGGGCCCGAGCTGCCCGAGCGGCTCCTGGTCGCCAACCCGGCCGCTGCCCTGGCCGTCGACTGGCGCACCCCCTGAGGACGCCAGGGCGGCACCCTCTCCTGTGGCCGAGTCCGCCCGGCGGGGTTTGAATCCCAGTAGCCCCACCGGACCACCGGACCACGCCCCCGAGAGGCCGCCCTGACGATGCACCCGTGGCTCGCGCCCGCCCGGCTCGCCGTCGCCACCCTCCTGGCCGTCGCGCTCTGCTTCTCCGGCTACCACGCGGCGACCGACGGCACGGGCGTGGTGAACTTCCTCAGCTACTTCACCAACCTCAGCAACCTGGCCGGGATGGCCGTCCTGGGCTACGGCGGCTGGGCCGGACTGACCGGCCGCCGGCCCGTCCCGGACGCGGTGCGCGGGGCGGTGGTGCTGTACCTGGCGATCACCGGTCTGACCTACGGGACGCTGCTGGCGAACTACCCCGCGCCGACGGTCGTCCCCTGGGTGGCGGACGTGGTCCATCGCGCCGTCCCGCTCGCGGTGCTCGCCGACTGGCTGATCGACCCGCCCCTGCGGAGCGTGCGACCGCGGGTGGTGCTGGGCTGGCTGGCGTTCCCGCTGGTCTACCTGGCGTACACGCTGACCCGCGGCCACGCCGTGGACTGGTACCCGTACCCGTTCCTCGACCCGGCCCGGCACGGCGGCTACCGCCGGATCGCGGGGGCGTGCGTCCTCATGGCGGCCGCCCTGCTGCTGGTCGGGGCCGCCGTCGCGGCGGTCGGCAACGCCCTGGCCGCCCACCGCGACGCCCGCCGGGGCGTGGCGCCCCCGGGCCGCCACGCCCGGGCCGGGTGAGCCGCCCGCCGACCGAGCCGACCGGGCACGGCGGAGGGCGCAGCAGCCGCCGCTCCGGCCGGCACCGCCGATGACCACCGACGGATCCGGTGCCGCACGGGGGACGGCACAGGACCCGCCGGGTCGGCCGGATCCGCCGGATCGGGCCGCCGGGCCGGACGGGTCCGCCGACCGGTCGCGGTCCGGCGGAGTACGCCGGGTCCGCCGGACCGGGTCACATGTGGGTGCCGCCGTCGATGCGCAGCTCGGTGCCGGTGACGAAGGCGCCGTCGTCGGAGGCCAGCATGGCGATCACACCGGCCACCGTCTCCGGGCCCGCGAAGCCCTGGCCGAGGGCGGGGGAGAGCTTGGCGAGCAGACCGAAGTCGGCGTCGGCGGGCAGGCCGGGGTTGTTGGTCATGCCGCTGTCGATGCTGCCCGGCGCGACGCAGACCGCGCGCAGGCCCTGCTTGGAGTACTCCGAGGCGATCGCGTGGGTGAAGGACTGGATGCCGCCCTTGGTCGCGGCGTAGGCGGCCATGTAGGGGTGGGCGAAGCTCGCGGAGGTGGAGCTGAAGTTGACCACCACGCCCCGACCGGTGGCGAGCAGCGCGGGGAGCGCCTCGCGGGTCATCAGGAAGGTGCCGGTCAGGTTCACCGCGAGGAGCCGGTTCCAGAACTCCAGGGTGGTCCGGTGGGTGTGCGAGGAGCGGAGGATCCCGGCCGCGTTGACCAGGACGTCCAGGCCGCCCAGGACCGCGATCGCCTCGGCCGTGCCGGCCACCACGGCCGTCTCGTCCGCGATGTCCAGGACCTGGACGGTCAGCCGGTCGGCCGTGCCGTCGGCGGTCGCACGGTCCAGCGTCCTCTTCAGACCGTCCTCGTCGATGTCGACGGCGACGACCTTCCCGCCCTCGGCGAGGATCCGGTGGACGGTCGCCTGGCCGATGCCAGAGCCGCCGCCGGTGATCAGGACGTTCCGTCCGCTGAAGCGCTCCATGGTGGTACTCCGTTCGTTCCCGGTCGCCCGACTCGTTCTCGGCCGTTCGACCTCTTCCGGCACGGTACGCCTTTCTGGCATGACGTGCCAAGAAGTCGTGACGTGTCAGGATGGCGTGGTGTGCCGTAGGAGTGATCGACTGCGTACCCTGACCCTTGTGACCGGACGCCCTTCGCTGACCCAGCGCCGCCGTGACGCCACCCGGCTGGAGATCGCCCGTACCGCCGCCGCGCTCTTCGCCGGGCAGGGGGCCGAGGCGACCACCGCCGAGGAGATCGCCCTCGCCGCCGGCATCTCGCTGCGCACCTTCTACCGCTACTTCTCCGTCAAGGAGGACGCCGTGGCGCCGCTGCTGGCGGCGGGCGGACAGCGCTGGGTGGACCTGCTGGCGGACAGCGCGGCGGACCTGCCGCTGCGCGAAGCGCTGGAGCGCTCGGCGGTGGCGTCGCTGACCCCGGCCGACGACGCCGCGGTGGAGGCCATGCACTGGACGCGCAGTCTGCTGCGCGATCCGCGGTTGGAGGGCACCTGGCAGCGGGTCCACGCGGGGGCGGAGGAGCGACTGCGGGCGGTGCTGGCCGAGCGCTGTCCGGCGGGCACCGACCCGCTGGAGCTCCGGCTGGCCGCGGCAGCGGCGACGGCCGCGATCCGGGTGGCGCTGGAGCAGTGGGCGTCCTCCGACGCGCCCGCCACCGGGCCGGGCTCCCCGCAGGACCTCGGCGCCCGCTGCATGCGGGAGCTCACGGCGGGGCTGCGGCTCTGGGACCGGGTGGGCGGCGAGTAGCCGGGGATCGGGCACGATCTCCGCCCCGCTCACCCGCCGTCGCTCACCCGCCGTTCGAACACCGCGCTCCGGACCCCCGCCCGCCCCGTGCCCCCTCCGCCTCCCTGACTGTCGGCCAGGCACCAGCTTTCTCCCAGCTCCCGCTAGGGTTGGACCTCGCACGCCCCGGTGGGGGAACCGGGGGGACCTCCTCGGATGTCCTGGACGGAGGGGCGCGGAGTTCGAGGCGTGGGAGCAAGTAGAACATGGGTCTGACGAGCCACAAGGTGCTGGCGCTGGCCGTAGTGATCGCCGTCGTGATGATGGCCGGCACGGTCTGGTTGTGGCCCAGACTCGCCAGGAAGACCTGGCAGGCGGTGTGCGGCCGGATCGGCGCGCTGCTCGCCACCCAGCTCGCCGTCCTCGCCGCGCTCGGCCTCGTCGCCAACAACTACTTCGCCTTCTACAGCAGTTGGGACGACCTCCTGGGGACGGGCAGCACCGGCCCGGTGGTGATCCACAACAAGGCGGACGCCTCCGGCCGCCTCCTGGTCGACACCGTCGGCCGGGCCTCGGTCAAGGGCGGGGGAGCGGTGGGCCGTGAGCCCGCCCAGTCCGGCGAGATCCGCAAGGTGCGGATCGACGGCAGGCTCAGCCGACTCTCCACCGAGGGGTACGTCTACCTGCCGCCCCAGTACTTCCAGCCCGAGTACGCGCAGAAGCAGTTCCCGGCGGTGATCGTCAGCACCGGCTTCCCAGGGATAGCCGAGAACCTGATCACCCGGTTCAACTACCCGGGAGCCGCGCTCAAGCTGCTGCAGGAGGGCCGGATGCAGCCGACCGTCATGGTCCTGATGCGCCCCTCGCCCGCGCTGCCGCAGGACACCGAGTGCGAGGACATCCCGGGTGGCGCCCAGTCCGACACCTACTTCAGCAAGGACGTCCCCTCGGCGATCCAGGCGAGCTTCCGGGTCTCCACCGACCCGCAGGCCTGGGCCTTCATGGGCAACTCGACCGGCGGCTACTGCGCGCTCAAGCTGGCCATGCGCCACCCCGACGTCTTTCCCACGGCCGTCGCCCTCTCCGCCTACTACGAAGCCGCCGACGACCCGACCACCGGGGACCTCTTCGGCGGCAGCAAGCAGCGCCGCCAGGAGGCCGACCTGCTCTGGCGGCTGAGGAACCTGCCCCAGCCGGAGATCTCCGTACTGCTGGCCGGCACCAAGAAGGGCGACGGCAACTACCGGCAGGACACCGAGGCGTTCATCGACGCGGTGCACGACCCGATGAAGGTCTCGTACAGCATGCTGGAGCACGGCGGCCACAACTTCGAGACCTGGAGCGCGCTGCTGCCGTCCTCGCTGGAGTGGCTGTCCGCCCACCTCAAGGTGCCGGGCCAGGCCGTCTGACGCCGGGGGGCGGAAAACCCGAAGCCGGGCGTGAGCGGCCCCCCGAACCGAGCC
>NZ_JBEPAK010000098.1:0-24315 GCF_040298565.1 Kitasatospora sp. NPDC001539
GGCTGGACGGCCCGGGTGTCGCGGGACCTCGCCAGGCGCCGCCGCGCGGGACCCCGTGGGATCAGGCGGGCAGGCCGACCGCGCGTTCCCGGTTGCGGCGCTGCTGGATGACCACGGCGGCGACCAGCAGGGTGCCCTGGGCGACGTTCTGCCAGAAGGCGTTGATGCCCTGGACGGTGAGGCCGTTCTGCAGCGCGCCGAGCAGCGCGACGGCGAGCAGGGTGCCGCCGATGCCGCCCTTGCCGCCCTTCAGGGCGCAGCCGCCGAGGGCGGCCGCGGTGATCGACTGCAGTTCCAGGCCCTCGCTGCCGGAGACGGGCTGGCCGCTGCCGGTGCGGGCGGTGAGCAGCACGCCCGCGAGGGCGGCGACGGCACCGGAGAGGGCGTAGGCGGCGATCAGGTACTTGTTGAGGTTGATGCCGGCCAGGCGGGCGGCGGTGTCGTTGCCGCCGATCGCGTACACGTTGCGGCCGATGTCGGTGTAGGTGAGCAGCACGTGCACGGCGGCGGCGGTGAGGATCAGCAGCCAGACCATGGTGGGCAGCCCGGCGATCTTGCCCCGGCTGAGGAAGACGAAGACCGGGTCGTTGAGCACGTAGCCCTGGGCCCGGCCGTCCGAGACGAGCTGGGCGACGCCCTTGTAGGCGGCGAGTCCGGCCAGGGTGGCGATGGTCGGGTTGACCCGCCCGTAGACGATCACGACGCCGTTGAACAGGCCGATGCCGGCACCGATGGCGAGGGCCGCGCCGATGCCGAGGTACGGGTTGGCGCCGGTGGAGGTGAAGACCATGGCGCTGGTGACGGAGGCCAGGCCGGCCTGGGAGCCGACCGAGATGTCGAGGCCGCCGCAGATGATCACCACGGTCTGGACCACGGCCAGCAGTCCGGAGATGGTGACGGCCTCGGCGATGACCTGGATGTTGTCCCAGCCGACGAAGTTCGGGTTGAGCCAGCCGAACAGAGCGGTGACGGCGACGAGGGCGCCGATCAGGCTGAGGTTCTGGCCGCCGATCGCGGCGAGCAGCGCACGCAGGCCACCGGAGCGGGCGGGCAGGGCCGCGGTGTCCGGCACCGGCGCGGTCGGGGGAGTGGCGGTGGTCATGCGTCCACCTCGCCGTGCTGGGCGGGGGCACAGGCCCACGCGCGCCTCTCGACGCTTCGCTCGCTTCGCTCGTTCATCGGGTCTCTCCGGTCTGGGCAGGTACGGGTTGGGCGAGGTCGTCGGCCATGGCGAGGGCGAGGACGGCCTCTTCCGTCGCCCGTTCGCGGGGGAGCTCGCCGGTGGTGCGGCCGTTCTGCATCACCACGACCCGGTCGGCGAGGCCGAGCACTTCGGGCAGTTCGGAGGAGATGACCAGCACGGCGGTGCCCTCGCGGGCGAGGTCGGCGATGATCTGGTAGATCTCGGCCTTGGCGCCGATGTCGACGCCGCGGGTGGGTTCGTCCAGGATGAGCAGGTCCGGCCGGCGGGCGAGCCAGCGGGCGAGGACGACCTTCTGCTGGTTGCCGCCGGACAGCGTGCGGACCTCCGCCTCGACGGAGGGCGCGCGGACCCGCAGCCGGTCGGCGTACTCCTGGGCGAGGTCCTTCTCCTGGCGGCGCCTGACGAACCGCCACCGGCTGAGCCGGCGCAGGCTGACCAGCGAGGTGTTGTCGCGGATCGTGCGCTGGAGGAACAGCGCCTGGGACTTGCGCTCCTCGGGGGCCAGGCCGATGCCGGCGGCGATGGCGTCGCGGGGGTTCCGCAGCCGCAGCACCTCGCCGTTGAGGGACACCGTGCCGGAGCGGATCGGGACGTCGCCGGCGAGGGCGAGGGCGAGTTCGGAGCGTCCGGCACCGATCAGGCCGGCCAGGGCGACCACCTCGCCGGCCCGCACCCGCAGGCTGACGTCGTGCACGTCGTCGGTGGTGACGCCCTTGACGTCCAGCACGACGCGGTCGGTGGCGACCTGCTGGCGGACGAACAGCGAGGACAGGTCGCGGCCGACCATCAGCCGGACGAGCTCGGCCTCGTCGGTGGCGGAGGCCTCGACCACACCGGCCACCCGGCCGTCGCGCAGGACGGCGATGCGGTCGGCGAGCCGGAAGATCTCCTTCATCCGGTGGGAGACGTAGACGACCGCGATGCCCTCGTCGCGCAGGCGGCCGATCAGCGCGAACAGGGCCTCGACCTCGTGTTCGGAGAGCGAGGAGGTGGGTTCGTCGAAGGCGATCGCGCGGGGCGGGACGGCGCCGGTCAGCGCCCGCATGATCTCGACCAACTGGCGCTGGGCAGCGGTGAGTTCGGATCCGAGGAGGTCGGGGTCGAGGACCTTGTCGAAGCCGAGGCGGTGGAGGTCGCCGACGATCCGGCGGCGCAGCCCGGCGCGGTCCAGGCGGCGCAGCCGGGTGCGGGGCAGCGCACCGGCGTACACGTTCTCGGCGACCGGTACGTGCGGGATGATCTCGGGTTCCTGCGGGATGATCCGGATCCCGGCGCGGCGGGCGTCCTGCGGCGAGTGGAGGTCGAGCTCCCGACCGTCCAGCAGGACGCGTCCCGCGGTGGGGCGGTGGTCGCCGGTGAGGATCCGCAGCAGGGTGGACTTGCCGGCGCCGTTCTCGCCCATCAGGGCGGTGACCTGCCCGGGCGGGAAGTCGAGGGTGACGTCCGTCAGCGCCTGGACGGCGCCGAAGCGCTTGGACACCGCCTGGGCGTGGAGGCCGGCGGAGCCGCCCGGTGGTGGGTGGGGCGAGGATTCAGGTGGGGTCATCGGGGCCTCGTTGGCGGTGCGGTGGCGGGCGGTGCGAGCGCGGGCGGTGCGGTGGCGGGAGGCGCGGCGGCACGGGGTGCAGGCGCGGGCGGTGCGGGTACGGGCGGCAGGAAACCGCCGTCCGGGTCGGCGGCGGTGCGGCGGGAGCCTCGGCGACCCACCCGCACCACCGGCTCGACGCGGCGCCGGGTGCGGCGTCAGCTGCAGGACACACCCGCGGACTGCCAGGTCGCGGCGTCGACCATCTTGGTCGGGGCGAAGGCCTCCTTGGGGAAGTCCTTGCCGTTCTTGAGCTTGTCGTACATCGTCTGGACCGACAGGGCGCCGACGTCCTTGCCGTTGATGAACAGGGCGGCCTTCATGCCGGAGGGCTTGCCGGAGGCCCAGTCCTTGCACGCCAGGTAGGCGCCCAGGCCGACGCCGTCGATGTCGTCGGGGCTGATCCCGGCGTTCTGGAGGGCGGTGACGGCGCCCTGGACGTTCTCGTCGTTGCAGCCCCACGCCACCCAGTGCTTGACGCCGGGGTTGGCGGTGATGGTGGCGGCCACCTTGTCCTGCGCGCCGGTCGGGGTGTTGTCGGTGGCCACGTCGATGGCCTGCACGCCCGGAACGGCCTGGTCGAAGGCGGCCTTGGCGGCCTTGACCCGGTCACCGCACACGGTGACGTCCTGCTTCCAGGCGGAGAGGACCCGGGTGTCGGCGGCGTTCCAGCCGGCCTTCTTGAACTCCTCCGCGGCGCGCTGGCCGACCTGCTGGCCCATCTGCTGGCCGGAGAAGCCGATCCGGGGCACCAGGTCGCCCGGGGTGCACTGCGCGGGGGCGGGGCCGCTCGCGCAGACCTGGTCGTCGGAGGTGAGCAGGGCGGCCTTGGCGTCCCGGGCGGTCTGCACCACCTGGGGGCCGACGGCCGGGTCCGGCACCACGATGATCAGCCCGTTGCTCTTCTGCGCGATCGCGGCCTGCACCTCGCCGACGGTCTTGTTGGCGTCGTTGCCGAGGTTCACCACCTTGAGGTCGGCGCCCAGCTCGGCGGCCTTGGCCTTGGCGCCCGCGGCCTCGTCGACGAAGTACTGCTGGTCGCCCTGCTTCTGCAGGTAGGTGATGGAGACCTTGCCGGACACCGGGGCCACCGGCGCGTCGGCGCCGGAGGAGGAGGTCTGTCCGGTCGAACAGGCCGTCAGGCCGAAGGCGGCGGCCAGGCTCAGCGCGGCGAGCGGGGCCAGGCGGCCGCGGGGGGAGAGGTGCATGGTGGGGCTCCTGGGGGTGGGGGCCGATCAGCCAGTAGCAACAGAATCGCTCAGAAAGCATCGCAATCAAACGCGACGGAGCAAAGGGAAACGCTCAGTGCAGGCCTGAGTCAAGGTCAGGTTGACCTTCCGGGCGGTTTCGAAACCGTCTCGTTATGCCCGCCGGTCGCGGCCCGTGCGGCGGGGCGCCGATGGTGGGCGCCCCTGCCCATGCGAAACACCCCGGCCCTGGGGGCCGGGGTGCGGGACATGTCCGGATGTTGCGGGCGCCGTCAGCCGGTGGAGGACTCGCGCAGCTCCTCGACGGCGGCCTGGTAGGCATCGGCGGCGCGAGCGAAGTAGTCGAAGAGGACCTCCCGTTGCTCGGGTGAGTAGCCGGCGAGGAGTTCGCCGATCCGCTGCCGGGCGGGAGCCATCGCCTCGTCGAGGGCGGCGGGTCTGCCCACGGGCTCCACGATCACCTTGCGCCGGTCGTCCGGGGACGGGGTGCGCCGCACGTAGCCGGCCGCCTCCAGGCGGTCGATCAGCCGGGTGGTGGGGCCGGTGGTCAGGCCGGTCCGCGCACCCAGCTCGCCCGGCGTCATCGGGCCGCCGAGCTCCAGCACGTTCAGCGCGTACAGGTCGGTCGCGCCCAGTTCGCACGCCTTGGCGCTGGCGTGGCCGTGGAGCATCACGGCGCTCAGGTAGCGGCGGTAGGTCTCACTCGCCCCGGGCGGGGCGGCATGGGTTGACACGGGCACTCCCACTTCCTAGTCTCTTCCTCAACGAAGAGACTTCCTCAGAGAAGATAGATCCTGAGAGAAGCATCTCCATCGTCGAAGCTACCATGGGGGAAATCGATGACCACGCACCAGCCCGCGCCCGCCGACCGCCTCGAGGACTCGGCCGCCGTCGAGGCGCTGCTGCGGCGCAGCGCCGCCGCCTGGGCGGCCGGCGACGGCTCCGCGTACGGGGCCTGCTTCACCGCCGACGCCACCGACATCACCTACGTCGGCACCCTCTACCGCGGCGGAGCCGAGATCGGCCGCGCCCACCAGGCACTGTTCGACAGCTTCCTCAAGGGCACCAGCCTCGACCTCGACCTGGTCGACCTGCGCTTCCACGGCCCCGACACCGCGGTGGCGGTGACCCGCGGCGACGTCCGCAGGAACGGCGCCAAGGCCGGCCGGCCCGGCAAGCTCGCCACCTACACCCTGGTCCGCGAGGCCGACGGCCGGTGGCGGATCGCCGCCGTCCAGAAGACCAGGCGCAAGCCGCTCATGGAGGCCGTGTCCTTCCGCTTCCAGCCCGCCACCCGACCCGCCCAGGACTGACCGCCCCGCCCACCCGGCACCGCCCGACCGCAATGGGAGCAGCCCCATGACCGTCCCACCCGCCGACCAGCGCCCCACGGCGCTGGTCACCGGGGCCGGCGCCGGCATCGGCCGCGCCTTCGCCCGACGCCTCGCCCAGGACGGCTACCGGGTGATCGCCGTCGCCCGCGACCCCGACCGGCTGCGCACGCTCACCGCACGGCTCGGTCCCGGTCACGAGCACCTCGCCGCCGACCTCGCCACCGGCGACGGCGTCCGCCGCACCGCGGAACTGATCGCCGGCACCCGCGTCCACCTGCTGGTCAACAACGCCGGAACCGCCGCCACCGGCCCGTTCACCACCACGCCGCTCGAGCGTGCGCAGGAGATGCTGCAGCTGAACTGCCACGCGCTGACCGCCCTGTCGCACGCCTTCCTCGCCCGGGCCCGCCCGGGCGACGCCCTGCTGAACGTCTCCTCCACCCTGGCCTACGCGCCGAAGCCGGACCTCGCCGTCTACAGCGCCACCAAGGCCTACACCACCAGCCTCACCGAGGCGCTCTGGGCGGCGCACCGCACGTCCGGCATCCGCGTCCTGGCCGTCTGCCCGGGCATGACCGCCACCGACTCCCAGCCCCACCGGGACGCCCCCGCCGCACTCGTGCACACCCCCGACCAGGTCGTCACCGCCGCGCTGCGCGCGCTGCGCCGGGGCGACCGGCCCACGGCCGTCCCCGGCGCCGCCAACCGCCTCTTCGCCCTCGCCGCCCGGATCCTCCCCCGTCGCCGGACCCTCTCCGCGCTCGCCCGCGACTGACCGGCCCCCGGCCACGGCTCCGCGGTCGGGCGCGTGCGAGTCCCGCCGTTGGGCAGATGATGGAGTGCGGCGACGTGCGAGCATCGCCGTGCAGGCGAGGAGGTGGTGCCGGTGCCGCACCGACTGGGACCGTCGGACGTCGCCCTGGCCGCGAGCGGTCTGCTGGACGTCCTCGGCGTCGCGGCCGTCGTCCTCGACGAGGACGGCCGGATCGCGCTGTGGAGCCCCCCGGCCGAGGAGCTCTTCGGCTACTCCTGCGAGGAGGCCCTCGGTCGCTACGCGGCCGACCTGCTCACCGACCCCGACCGGCGCCAACCGGTGCTGGAGGCGTTCACCCGGGTCATGGCGGGGGAGGGCACCTGGGCCGGAGCGTTCCCCGTCCGCCACAAGGACGGGCACACCGTGCTGACGGAGTTCCGCAACATGCGGCTCCAGGCCTCCTCCGGCAACTGGTACGCCCTCGGCATCGCCTCGGCCCGCGAGACGCTGCGCCGGGTGGAACGGGACCTCGCCCTGTCGGCGCGCCTGGTCGAGCAGGCGCCGCTCGGGCTGGCCGTCCTCGACCCCGGCCTGCGCTACGTATTGGTCAACCGCACCCTGGAACGGATCAACGGGGTGCCGGCGGCCGACCACCTGGGCCGCACACCCCACGAGGTGCTGCCCCACCTCGACGTCGCCGCGATCGAGGAGCGGATGCGGCAGGTCCTGGCCACCGGGCAACCGGTGCTGGAGGAGTTCACCACCGGCCGGGTGCCGCACGACGGCGACCGCGAGCACGCCTGGACCTCCTCCTTCTACCGGCTGGAGGACCAGGCCCACCGGGTGATCGGGCTGGCGATCTCGGTCGTGGACGTCACCGAACAGCATCAGGCGGCCCTGGCCGCCGCCCGCGCCCGGCGACGCCTGGCGCTGATCGCCGACGCGTCCATCAGGGTCGGCACGACCCTCGACCTCGCGACCACCGCCCGCGAACTCGCCGACGTCACCGTGCCGGAGGTCGCCGACATCGCCGCCATCGACCTGCTGGACTCCGTGCTGCCCGGCGGGGCGGCGAAGAGCGGCGACGGCGGGTCCGCACGGTTCCGGGCCATGGCCGTCAAGACCGCCCACCCGACGCCCGCCGCCGAGGCCGCCGACCCCGTCGGGGAGGTGACCCGCTACCACCCGCAGCGACTCGTCACCCAGGCCGCCACCGCCCGCCCGGTGCTCGTCCCCCGCATCCGGCCCGAGGACCTGCGGCGGATCGCCCGCGACGACCACGCCGCGCGCCTGCTCCGGGACGCCGGCGTCCACTCCTACCTCGCGGTGCCGCTGATCGCCCGGGGCCGCGTCCTCGGCGTGCTCGACCTCAAACGCAACCGCAACCCCGCCCCCTTCGACCGCGACGACCTCCTGCTCGCCACCGAACTCGCCGCCCGGGCCGCGATCGCCATCGACAACGCCCGCTGGTACCAGCACCAGCGCCGGGCCACCGTCGCCCTGCAACGCCACCTCCTCCCGCCCCAGCACTCGCCGCAGGCACCAGGCCTGGCCATCGCCCACCGCTACCAGCCCGCCGGCGCCGCCGACGAGACCGGCGGGGACTGGTTCGACGTCATCCCCCTGCCGGACGGCCGCACCGCCCTCGTCGTCGGGGACGTCATGGGCTCCGGCATCAACGCCGCCGCCACCATGGGCCAGTTGCGCACCGCCACCCGCGCCCTGGCCCGGCTCGACCCCGACCCGGCCGCACTCCTCACCCACCTCGACGAGACCGCCCACGACCTCGGCGACACCATGGCCACCTGCCTGATCGCCCTCTGCGACCCGGCCGCCCGGCACTGCCGCCTCGCCGGCGCCGGACACCCTCCGCCGGTCCTCGTCCGCCCCGGCCACAACCCGCGCGCCGTCCCCCTGGAGCCCGGCCCACCGCTGGGCGTCGGCGGCCTGCCCTTCCCCGGTCACGACCTCGACCTGCGCCCCGGCGACGACCTCATCCTCTACACCGACGGCCTGATCGAGGTCCGCGACCAGGACATCGACCAGCGGTTGCAGACGCTCGTCGACCTCGTCGCCGGCCCCCGCCGACCGCTGGAGGACACCTGCGACCTGCTGCTCGGCGCGCTCCGGCGGCCCGACACCCAGGACGACGTCGCGCTGCTCATCGCGCGCGTCCTCACCCCCGCCCCGCCCGGCGGCGAGGATCTCCGCGCCGGGTGAGGGCCGCGGCGCGAGCGGCCGCGCCGCGGCTCCGAGCGCGGGGCCGAACGCCCCGCCCTCGGCAGCGGCTGGCAAGCTGGGGGCCGGTCGGGGTGCCGCCGGGCACCCCACGGCGCGGGGGGAGACGTCATGCGCGGTGGTTCCGGGGCCGGGGCTGGAACGGGTGCGCCACCGCCGCCGGTGGACCGGGAGCTGGCCGGCGCGCTCGCGGCCCTCACCGACCGGGACGGGGCGCCCCTCACCCCCGAGGACCTCCCGGCGTGGCAGGAGCGGGACGCCCGGACGCGCCCCCGGCCCGGGGTCGAGGAACTGCGGGCCGGCGGGCGCTTCGAGGTGTGCGAACTGCTCACGCCGGCCACCGGATCGACCCCGCCGGTACGGCTGGTCAGCGCGAGGCCCGCCGGACCCCGGGGGCCGCTGCCCGTCCTCTACTACCTGCACGGCGGCGGGATGGTCTCGGGCAACGCGTGGTCGGTGCTGCCCCGGCTGCTGCGGGAGACGGCCGAGCCGCTGCGGCTGGCCGTCGTCTCCGTCGAGTACCGGCTCGCCCCGGGCGCGCCCTACCCGGCGGCGGTGGAGGACTGCTACGCCGGGCTGCTGTGGGTGGCCGAGCACGCCGACCGGCTGGGCCTGGACGCCGGACGGACCGTGATCGGCGGCAAGAGCGCGGGCGGCGGGCTCGCCGCGGCGCTCGCGCTGCTGACCCGTGACCGCGGCGGCCCGGTGCCGATCGGGCAGCTGCTGCTGAGCCCGATGCTCGACGACCGCAACGACACCTTCTCCGCCCACCAGTTGGCCGGCCACGACACCTGGGACCGCACCTCCAACGCGACGGCCTGGCGGGCCCTGCTCGGCGACCGGTGCGGGGCCCCGGACCTGCCGCCGTACGCGGCCCCCGCCCGGGCCACCGACCTGACGGAGCTGCCTCCGGCCTACATCGAGGTCGGATCGGCCGAGACCTTCCGCGACGAAGCCGTCGGCTACGCCGACGCCCTCTGGCGGGCGGGCGGCGACGCCGAACTGCACGTCTGGCCCGGCGCGTTCCACGGCTTCGACACGGTCGCCCCCGGTGCGGCGCTCAGCCGCGACGCCCGCGACGCCCGCACCCGCTGGCTGCGCCGGGTCCTCGCGGGGCGGTGAGCCGGGTCGGTGACCCGCTCGGAGAGGGGAGGCGCCGGGCCGACGCCGCGCCGGACGCACCCGGGCCCCCGGACCGGCGGAGCGGTCCAGGGGCCCAAGTGCGGTGGGCGGACGGTCAGATGACCGTCTCGGCCTCCACGTAACGCTCCTGCGGGACGGTCTTCAGCTCGGCGACCGCCTCGGCCAGCGGCACCAGGTTGATGTCGGTGCCCTGCAGCGCGGTGATGTGCCCGAAGGCGCCCTTGTGCACGGCCTCGACGGCGTGCCAGCCGAAGCGGGTGGCCAGCACCCGGTCGTAGGCGGTCGGGGTGCCGCCGCGCTGGGTGTGGCCGAGGATCACCGGACGGGCCTCCTTGCCGAGGCGGTGCTCCAGCTCGCGGGAGAGCTGGGTGGCGATGCCGGTGAAGCGCTCGTGGCCGTAGATGTCCTTGGTGCCCTCCTCCCAGTGCATGGTGCCGGGCTCGGGCTTGGCGCCCTCGGCGCACACCACGATGGCGAACTTCTTCTGGCGGTCGAAGCGTTCGCGGACGACGGCGGTGAGCTTCTCGATGTGGAACGGGCGCTCCGGGACGACGATGGCGTGCGCGCCGGCCGCCATGCCCGCGTTCAGCGCGATCCAGCCGGTGTGCCGGCCCATGACCTCGACGACCATGACCCGCTGGTGGGACTCGGCGGTGGTCTTCAGGCGGTCCAGGGCCTCGGTGGCGACCGAGACGGCGGTGTCGAAGCCGAAGGTCACGTCGGTGGCGGCGATGTCGTTGTCGATGGTCTTCGGCACGCCGACGATCGGCAGGCCCGCGTCGCTCATCAGCTTGGCGGCCTTCAGGGTGCCCTCGCCGCCGATCGGGATCACCGCGTCCAGGCCGAGGTCGGAGCAGTACCGCTTGGCCCGTTCGACGCCGTCGCGCAGGTGGCTCGGCTGCACCCGGGAGGAACCGAGGATGGTGCCGCCCTGGGCCAGGATGCCGCTCACCGAGTCCAGGGTCAGGGGGCGGTGGTGGCCCTCCAGGAAACCGCGCCAGCCGTCCTCGAACCCGATGATCTCGTCGCCGTGGTCGACCACCCCCCGGTGGACCACGGAACGGATCACCGCGTTCAGGCCGGGGCAGTCACCGCCGCTGGTCAGCACTCCGATACGCATTAGCTTTGCAACTCCCGAGCAGAACCGAGGAACGGCCGGACTACAGGCTGGGCGACGAGCCGACACCGTACCGAGGCGCACCCACGCCGAGGTGGCGGGGAGGTGGCCGTGGGATGTCGGACCGGCCGATCCGGACAGAACGTCCGAAAACGGCCGTGAAGTCGAGCATACGGCCCCTGGTCCGGCCGGGCAGGAGCCGACGCGGGAGCGGCGCCTTCGGCGCCCCCGCGCGGAATTGCAGCCTGCTGCCGAGGAGGGTGTGCAGCCGGCAGCCCCATTGTCGTACGTCCGGGGCCGCCCGCGGGCCGGGTGACCGCATCGCGGGCACCCGGGCGGGGCGTACGGACGTCCTAGGCGGGGCGCGTCGTGGCGGCGATGCGCTCGGCGCGCAGCGCGTCGTACCAGGTGGTGTCGGCCGGCGGCAGGGCGTTGACGTCCAGCGCCAGCTTGATCAGCATGTCGGCCACGGCGGGGTTGCGGGCCAGCACCGGGCCGTGCAGGTAGGTGCCGAAGACGGTGTCCCGCCAGGCGCCCTCGGTGCCGTCACCGGTGCCGTTGCCCCGGCCGACGCTGACGGTCGCGAACGGCTGGACGCCCTGGCCGAGGTGGGTGATGCCCTGGTGGTTCTCGAACCCGGTCAGCTGCGGCAGGCCGAGCCGCGGGTCCACGTCGGCCAGCACGTCGCCGACGCAGCGGGCGCCGTCGCCGCGCGTGGTCCAGACGTCGAGCAGGCCGAGGCCCGGCTCGCGCTCGCCGAGGTCGTTGATGAACTCGCGGCCCATGATCTGGAAGCCGGCGCAGACGCCGAAGATGATCGCGCCGTTCTCGGCGGCCCGCACCAGGCCGCTGTCGGCGCGCAGCCGCTCGGCGGCCAGGCGCTGGGGGCGGTCCTCGCCGCCGCCGATCAGGTAGATGTCCCCGCTGGTGGGGATCGCCTGGTCGGAGCGGACGTCGATCCGGGTCACGTTGAGATGGCGCTGGCGGGCCCGGCGCTCCACGACCAGGGCGTTGCCCCGGTCGCCGTAGGTGCTGAGCAGGTCCGGGTAGACCCAGACCACGCGCAGGCTGCTCTCACTCATCCTCGAAGGCCTTCCGTCACGAAAAGACTGGTGTGCGGGCGCGGCATCAGCCGGCCACGACCTTCCGCAGCTGCTGGAAGGCGGTGTAGTTGGCGATCGCCTCGATCCGGCCGGGCGGGGCCATCCGGACGGCCTGCTCCAGGGTGTCCACCACGTGGAACTGCAGCCCGGCGACCTCCAGGCGGACGGCCAGGTCCAGCTTGCGCTGGCCCATCACGAAGATCGGGTGGCCGGCCAGGCGCTCGTAGTCGACGTCCCACAGCCAGGAGGTGTCGGTGCCGTCGGCGTCGAGGGCGTTGACGGAGAGGATCACCGGGGCCGGCGGGCCGTCGATCAGCGAGAAGGTCTCCAGCCAGCCGGCCGGGTTCTTCGCCAGCAGCAGCCTTATGTCCCGGCCCTGGTACTGCACCACGTCGTAGCGGCCGGCCACGGCGGTCACCGAGCGCATCCGCTCCAGGGCCACCTGCGGAGCGACGCCGAACACGGCGGCGACGGCGGCCGAGCTGGTGGCGTTGGCCAGGTTGGCGCGGCCGGGCAGCTGCAGCTGGATCGGCCAGGCGCCGCGCTGCGGGTCGATCACGTGGGTGCCCTGGAGCGCCCAGTGCGGGTTGGGGCGCCGGAAGCCGCAGTCCTGGCAGAACCAGTCGTCGCCGGGGCGCTGCATCACACCGCCGCACGCGGGGCAGGACCAGGCGTCCTCCTTCCAGGCCTGTCCGGCGGCCACCCAGACCACCTTCTTGCAGGAGGAGGCGGCCCAGGTCACCAGCGGGTCGTCGGCGTTGGCGATGACCACGGCCTCGGTGTCCTGGAGGCCCTCGCGCCACTTCTCCGCCATCATGCGGGTCTCGGCGGCGCGGTCGAGCTGGTCGCGGGAGAGGTTGAGCAGGGCGATCGCCTTGGGGCGGGTGTCGCGGGCGACCGTCGCCAGGTACTTCTCGTCGACCTCGATGACGCCGAAGCGGGCGTCGCTGCCGCCGGCCAGGGCGGAGGTGATGCCGGCCGGCATGTTGGCGCCCAGGGCGTTGGAGACCACCGGGCCGGCGGCGCGCAGCGCCTCGGCGATCAGGCGGGTGGTGGTGGTCTTGCCGTTGGTCGCGCTGACCAGGACGACGTCGAGGTGGTCGGCGAGGGTGGCGAGCAGATCGGGGTCGAGCCTGAGGGCGACCTTGCCGCCGATCACCGAGCCGCTTCCGCGTCCGGCCTTGCGCGACACGGCGGCGGCGACCCGGCCGGCCGTGACCGCGATCTTGGCGCGGGCCGGCAGCGAGGCGTCGCGTGCGCCTGTGGGCTCCGATTCGGTGCCTGCCATGCTCAGTGGTTCCTCCTTGCTGCGGCACCGCCCGTGGCCGGATAACGGGCCGTCGGGCGGCGGGGACGGGGTCAGCCTACCGACTCCGTCGCCCGACCGGACGATCCGGACCCCGCGCCGCCTGGCGCGACGCGACCGCGGGTCGGCCTGACATGCCGTCAACAAGGGCGGTGTACGGAGCGGCCCCCGTTTCCCGGGAGACGCTCCCCGGCGGTCTCCGGGTTCCCGGGACGTCCGGTAAGGATGTGGTGAAGAAATGATCAGCAGCCCGGAGCGAGGGCCGGTGCGGGGGCGGTCCCGGCGGCCAGCGTGGCGGTGATCACCAGGGTGCCGTCCTCGGCGCGGAAGTCCAGCGGCGCCGGGAGGCGGCGCATCGCGGCGATCAGCCCGGAGTTGGCGGCGTGGGTCACCGCGTACACCGTCCCGATCCCGGCCGCCCGGGCCAGCGCGGTCAGCCGCCGCAGCAGTGCCACCCCCAGTCCGTGCCGCTGCCAGGCGTCCTCGACCAGCACGGCGAGCTCCGCCTCGCCGTCGTCCCACATCAGGTGCCCCAGGGCGAGCAGCCGCCCGTCGGGGGCGCTCACCGCCAGGCTGCGGCCGTGCCGGGCGTCCAGCAGGTGGTCCAGGTAGCGGTCGGCGTCGCGGACCGGACCGTGGTAGCGCAGCCGCAGCGCGGCGGGGGAGCAGCGGCCGTGCATCGCCAGCGCCGCGGCCTTGTCGGCCGGCCCGGCGGGGCGCAGCAGCAGCTCGGTCCCGTCCGGCAGGGACAGCCGGGACACCGCCTCCGCGCCCCGGGTGTCCGGGCGGGACGGAGCCGGGTGCGAGCGGGCCGGCCGGTGCTGACCGCCGCCGGGCGCGGGCGGTCGGGCGGTCTGGCCGGCGGGCGCCGCGACGCACCTGCGGAAGGGCCGGTGCCAGAGCCGTTCGGGGCGAGTGCGTGATGCCGTCATGGGACCGACGCTATCGAGGGCGCGCTTCCGGCCGGTTACGTGATCGTGAACGCACGAATGCCCGCCGCCTGGGCGTCCCCGCGACCGGGACGAGCCCGGCCGGGATCCGGACCGCGGCCTCATGCGGCCGGGACGACGGGCGGCCGACGGTGGAGTCCGTACCCGGCGCTCCTGGCGACCAGGCCGCCGGGGTCCGCACGTCCACGCACCGAAGGCTCCTCCCATGCACAACGCCCACCCCACCCGGTCCGCCTCCGTCTCCGTCCCGCACGCCCGCCGGGCCCCTGCCGGCACCGCGCTCACGGACCTGCTCGACCGGCAGGTGCGAACCCGCCCCGCCGCCGCCGCGGTGATCGGCGAGGGGCGCGACCTCTCCCTGGGCGAGCGCTCCTCGCCCGACCGCTCCCTGCCCCACCTCTCCTTCCGCGAGCTCTCCGAGCAGGCCCGTCGGACGGCCGCGAGGCTCCGCGCGCTCGGCGCCGGGGCGGACGGCTGCGTCGGTCTGTACCTCGACCCCTCCGTCGACCTGGTCGTCGGGGTATGGGGCGTCCTGTACGCCGGGGCCGGCTACCTGCCGCTCTCGCCCGAGTACCCGCAGGACCGGCTCCGCCACATGGTCGAGGACAGCGGCACCCGCATCGTCCTCACCCAGCGGCACCTGCGCGAGCGGCTGGCCGCGCTGGTCCCGCCCGGCACCGAGCTCGTCACCGTCGGGGACGCGCCGGCGGTGCCCGCGCGCCCGCAGGGCGAGGAGCGCGACGCCGGCCCGGAGCCGGACTCCCTGGCCTACGTCATCTACACCTCGGGCAGCACCGGCCGCCCCAAGGGCGTGCAGATCGAGCACCGCGCGGTGGTCTCCCAACTGCGCTGGCTGCAGAACGAGGGGCACCTGGGCCCGGCGGTCACCGTGCTGCAGAAGACGCCGATGAGCTTCGACGCCGCCCAGTGGGAGATCCTCGCCCCGGCCGTCGGCGCCCGGGTGGTGGCCGGCACGCCCGGCCTGTACCGGGATCCGGAGGCGCTGGTCGCGGCCGTCCGCCGGTACGGCGTGACCGCCCTGCAGGCGGTGCCCACCCTGCTGCAGGCCCTCCTGGACACCGAGGGCTTCACCGACTGCACCGGCCTGACCGGTCTTTTCTCCGGCGGTGAGGCGCTCTCGCTGCGGCTGGCCCGCGACCTCGGCGCGGCCCTGCCCGGGGCGTCGCTGGTCAACCTGTACGGGCCGACCGAGTGCACCATCAACGCCACCGCCCACGTGGTCGACCCGGCCGCGCCGGCGGACGGCGCCGGCACGGTGCCGATCGGCCGGCCGGTCGACAACACCCAGTGCTACATCCTGGACGGGCGGTCGGCCCCGGTCGCCCTCGGGGAGGTCGGCGAGCTGTACATCGGCGGGGTGCAGCTGGCCCGCGGCTACCTGCACCGGCCCGAGCTGACCGCCGAGCGTTTCGTCCCCTCCCCGTTCGCGCCGGCCGAGCGGCTGTACCGCACCGGCGACCTGGCGCACTGGAATCCGGACGGCACCATCCAGTTCGTCGGCCGGGCCGACAACCAGGTCAAACTGCGCGGCTACCGGATCGAGTTGGACGAGATCGCCCGCGCGATCGAGGAGCACGGCTGGGTGCGCCGGGCGGCCGCCGTGGTCTCCGACGACGAACGCACCGGCCACCGGGACCTGGTCGCCTGCATCGAGCTCGATCCGCGCGAAGCCGCGCTGATGGACCAGGGCAGCCACGGCGGCCACCACCGGTCCAAGGCCAGCCGGTTGCAGGTCAGGGCGCAGCTGTCGGACCCGGGTGTGCGCGAACCCGCCCGGCTGGCCGGGCGCGAGAAGCTCGCACTGCCCGGCCGGCGGGAGAGCGTGGCCCAGCGCCGCGCGGCCTTCGCCCGCAAGACCTACCGCTTCTACGACGGCGGCCCGGTGACCCGGGACGACCTCACCGCGCTGCTGGCCCCGCGCCCGGCCGGGACCTTCGGCCGCGACCTCGGCCAGCTGAGCCTTCCCGAACTCGGCCGCGTGCTGCGCTGGTTCGGCCAGTTCCACAGCGACCGGCGGCTGCTGCCCAAGTACGCGTACGCCTCGCCCGGCGCGCTGTACGCGACCCAGCTGTACCTGGAGACCGGCGGCCTGGACGGGCTGGCCGCCGGGCTGTACTACCACCACCCGGTCGAGCACGGCCTGGTCCGGATCGGGGACGCGCCGCCGGCGCGGGAGCCGTACCTGACGCTGCACTTCTCCGGCAAGCACGGTGCCATCGCCCCGGTGTACCGGAACAACATCCGTGAGGTGCTGGAGTTCGAGACCGGGCACATGCTCGGCGTCCTCGAGGAGGTGCTGCCCCGCTACGGGCTGGACGTCCGCCCGCTCGGCCACGACCCGGCCGTCAAGCCGCGGCTCGACGTCGCCGAGGAGGACCACTACCTCGGCAGCTTCTCCGTCGTCCGCAACGGCGGCCGGCCCGCCGAGGAGGACACCGAGCTGTACGTCCAGGCCCACGGTGACCGGGTGGAGGGCCTGCCGGGCGGCCTCTACCGGTACGAGCAGGGCGGGTTGACACCGGTCTCGGCCGAGGTGGTGGAGTCCAGGCACGTGATCGCGATCAACCAGGCGGTGTACGCCCGGGCCGCGTTCGGCATCACCGCCGTCAGCCGCTCCCGGCAGGAGTGGCTGGAGTACATCACGCTCGGCACCAAGCTGCACCACCTGCAGCGCAACGGCCTGGGCCTCGGCCTGATGTCCTCGGGCTACAGCTCCAGATCCGGCCATCCGCTGCCCGCTGCGCGCCGGATCGACGAGATCCTCGGCGCCGTCGGCATCGCACCCGGCGCGTCGTACTTCTTCCTCGGCGGGAAGGTGAGCGAGGAGCAGATCCGCAGCGAGGGCATGCGCGAGGACGCCGTCCACATGAAGGGTCCCGCCGAGATCGTCAAGGACGAACTCGCCGCGCTGCTGCCCGACTACATGCTGCCCAACCGGGTGCTGGTGGTGGACGCCCTGCCGCTCACCGCGAACGGCAAGGTCGACCTCAAGGCCCTCGCCGCGTCCGAGGCCGTCCGCGCCGGCGGGGCGCGCGGCGAGTACGTCGCGCCGGGCACCGCGCACGAGCGGTGGCTCGCGGAGGCGTGGGGGAAGGCGCTCGGCTACCGGGAGGGCCAGGAGGTCTCGGTGACGGACGAGTTCTTCGCCGTCGGCGGCGACTCGTTGACCGCGGTGGCCCTGGTCAACCGGATCAACCGGGAGTTCGGGACCTCGCTGCCGTTGCAGGTCGTGTTCGAGTCCCCGAGGCTGGGCGACCTGGCGGCCCGCATCCGACGCGCGGACGACGCGCCCGCTCCGCGGCTGGTCCCGCTGCACCGCGGATCCACCGGGCGGCCCGTCTTCTGCTGGCCCGGCCTGGGCGGCTACCCGATGAACCTGCGGCTGCTCGGCCGGGAGGCGGGCGACGGCCGCGCCTTCTACGGCGTCCAGGCGTACGGCATCAACGAGGGCGAGACGCCGTACCCCACCATCCGGGAGACGGCCGCCGCGGACGTCGCGGAACTGCGGCGGGTGCAGCCGGAGGGCCCGTACACCCTCTGGGGGTACTCCTTCGGCGCCCGGGTCGCCTTCGAGGCCGCCTGGCAGCTGGAGCGGGCCGGCCGGCGGGTCGAGCACCTGGTGCTGATCTGCCCCGGGAACCCCCGGGTCGGCCGGTCCGGCGGGCGGCGCCGCGGACGCGAGGCCTCGTACGCCGACCCCGGGTACCTGACGATCCTCTTCTCGGTGTTCGCCGGGGCGGTCAGCGGGCCGGACCTGGAACGGTGCCTGGCCGAGGTCGCCGACGAGGACGGCTTCGTCGCCCTCGTCCACCGGATGCTGCCGGAGCTGGGCGAGGAGGTGATCCGCCGGATCACCCGGATCGTCGCTGGGACCTACGAGTTCGAGTACGGCTTCCACGAGCTCGCCGAACGGCGGCTGGACGCCCCGGTGACCATCCTCAAGGCGGCCGGCGACGACTACTCGTTCATCGAGGGCAGCACCGGCTACTCGGCCGCCCCGCCGGCCGTGGTCCAGCTGGCCGGGGACCACTACGGCGTGCTGAAGGAGCCCGGCGTGCACGAACTGGCCGCCGCCATCCGGGCGGTGGAGCGGGCGGCACCGTGACGCCCTGACCTGACGGGGACACGCTCACGGATGGCCCAGGGTCCGTGACCCCGGGGAGCCCCTTCGGATAGGGATGGCTCGGCTGTCCGCCGACCCACCTCGACCCGAAGGGGCCCTTCCATGCTCTCCAGGAACTCCACGCTGGCCACGGCCTGTTGCGCCCTGCTGCTGGCCGCACCGATCGCCCTGGCCCAGTCCGCCGCGGCCGCCGGCACCAGCACCGCCAACGGCCCCAAGACGCCCGAGGAGGCCGCCGCCTGCAAGATGGTGACCGGCACCCTGCTCGGCGGCTTCGGCGCCCTGCTGGGCAACGCCGTCTGCGTCGTCCAGCCGTCGACCAACCGCTGACACCGGCGCCCGCCGGTCCGGCGGCGGGGGTCCCTCCTCGGGCCCCCGCCGCCGCCCCTTGCTCCCCCGCGCAGGGGCTCAGGCGATCCGGGTCGGGGTGTCCCGGAGGGTGTGCCCCGTGGCGGTGAGGAGGGTGCTGAGGGCGGCGGGGGTGACGGTGTGCGGAGTGCGGAGGAAGAGCTCGTCGGTGGCGGGGTGGAGCGAGACCAGCGCGATCCGGTGGTCCGCGAGGGTGGTCGGGGTGTGCGCCAGGGCGGTGGTGCGCACCCGCCACAGGGTGGTCGGGGGAGGAGCGTGCGGGGACCACCAGGCGTGCAGGAGAGCGGCGGCGAGCAGCGCGACGGCGGCGGTGGTGAGGACGATCGGGCCGTCGGAGCCGTGGAGGACGACCTTCGCGATCAGGTCGGCGGCGGTGACGGAGAGGAAGGCGGCGGCGAGCTCGACGGTGTCGCGGCGCCAGCGGCGGGCACGGTGGAGGGAGGGCTTCACGTCATCCATGCCCTTCAGCGTGCCCGGCCGGTGTTTCGTGGCCACGACCCCGCCGTGACCTGGTGGTTAAGGTCCCCGCGGAGGTGTTACGGCATCAGCTCGCGGGCCGCGGCCTTCACCTCGGCGAGGAGGAGGCGCAGGTCGTCCTCGGTCGTGGCGGCGTTGAGCAGGCAGGCGCGGAGCATCTCGTGGTCGCCCAGCCGGGCGCCGGTGACGAAGACCCGGCCGCGCCGCTGGACGGCCGGCGCGACCACGCGGTTGAGGGCGTCGCGGGCGGCGGTGTCCAGGCCGGGGGCGCGGTGGCGGAACGCGACGATCGAGGTCTGCACCTCGGCGAGCAGCTCCAACTCGTCGTCCGCCCGCACGAGTTCACCGAGCTGCCGGGCGAGCGCGGTGCACCGGGCGATGTCCCGCGCCAGACCGGAACGGCCGCGGTGGGCGATGGTGGCCCAGACCTTGAGGGCGCGGAACGGGCGGGTCTGCTCGGTGCCGTACTCGGAGAACCAGCCGAGCGAACCGGCCGACTCGTCGCGCAGGTAGGACGGGACGAGGCTGAAGGTGGCGCGCAGCTCCTCGGTGTCGCGGACGAGCGCGCAGCCGCAGTCGACGGGGACGCCCAGCCACTTGTGCGGGTCGAGGGCCAGCGAGTCGGCGCGCTCCAGGCCCGCGTAGCGGTGGGCGATGGCGGGGTCGAGCCGGCCGAAGGCGCCGTACGCACCGTCCACGTGCAGCCAGAGCCGCTGCTCCTCGCACAGGTCGGCGATCGGCTCGAAGGCGTCCACCGCACCGGTGCCGACGGTGCCGGCCGAGGCGACGACCAGGAAGGGCAGCAGTCCGGCGGCGCGGTCCCGCTCGACGGCGGCCCGCAGTTCGGCGGTGTCCAGGCGGCCGTCGGGGCCGGTGGCGACGGTGCGCAGGTGCCGGCTGCCGAGCCCGAGGAGCTCGGCGGCCTTGCGGACGCAGGAGTGGGTCTCCCCGGTGACGTAGCCGACCAGCGGGGGCATCCCGGCCAGGCCCTCCTCGCGGACGTCCCGGCCGGCCAGCCGGGCGGCGCGGTTGCGGGCGGCCGCGAGGCAGACGATGGTCGCCATCGAGGCGCCGGAGGTGAGCAGGCCGCCGCCGGGCGGGTGGGGGAAGTCGACGAGTTCGGCGATCCAGCGGACCACGGCGCGTTCCAGGTGCACGTCGGCGTGGTCGCCGCCGGCCGTGCTGGGGTTCATCGCAGAGGCGGCGAGGGTGGCCAGCACCCCGGCGGGGGCGGGGGCGGAGTTTACCCAGCCGAAGAACCGGGGGTGGCCGTTGCCCATGGGGTAGGGGAGGACGTCCGTCCCGATGGCCTCCAGCAGCGCGGCGAGCGGACGGCCCTCGGCGGGCAGCGGGGCGTCGAGCAGGGCCTGTCGGGCGGCTTCGTCCATCGGTTGCCAGACCGGGCGGGCGGGCAGCCCGGCGAGGTGGTCGGAGACCAGGTCGGCGGCGGTGTGGGCGGCGCTGCGGAAGTCCTCGGTGGTGATGGCGTGCTCCAGGGAGGCCGGGGTGGGACCGGGCCGGGCGCGGCTTCCTCGGCGCACCCTGGTCAGGCGGTGGTCGGGTGATCCTACGCAAAGGGCCCGCGCCGTGCGGCGCGGGCCCTGGTGCCGGGGGATCAGTCCAGCGAACCGGACAGCCCGCCCGCGGAGCGGCAGTAGCCCTGCATCTCCTTGTCGCTGATCTTCGCGCAGAGCCGGCCGGCCGCGCCGCCGTCGGTGTAGTTGACCGTGTAGTAGCTGACCAGCCCCTCCGCGCAGGCCTTGCGCTGCCAGCCGTCGGCCGCCGTGGCGCACTGCTTCGCGGCCCAGTCCTCGCGGTCCAGGTTGTACTTCATGGTGCGCGAGCCGACACCGCGGCTGCAGTCCACCGCCCCGCCGCTGTCCTTGCCGTTGAGGCACCACTTGAGGGCCTGGGCGTAGACCTCGGGGTGGTTCGGGTAGTCGTGCGAGGACAGGTAGAAGGTCGGGGCGTAGAAGAAGCACGCGGACTGGAACAGGGCCGGCTGGTCCTTGCACGGGTACAGCGGGTCCTGGGCGAGCTTGTCGGCGGGCAGGTTCGCCTTGGCCTGCTCGTCCTCCTCGTCCGGGCCGAAGAGCTGCATGAACAGGCCCTCGGAGCAGCGGATCCGGTTCTGGTCGGTGGTGAACTTGTTGCACAGGTCGCGCGCCTTGGCGACGTCCTGCTTGGCGACGAACATCGTGCCGTGGCCGACGCCGTGGATGCAGGGGCCGGTGTTCTTGGGGGCGCAGAGCTTGAGCAGGTCCACCTCGGGCTGGGTGGAGGCGTTCAGCATCTCCTCGACCGCGCCGTGCAGGTAGCCGGCCGCGCAGGTCTCGTGCGGGAAGGAGATGACCTTCTGGAAGTCGGCGTTGTAGCGCTTGACCGCCGCGTGGCCGAGCTCGTGCGCGATCGGGTGGCAGAAGCGCACCGTGTACGGCTTCTCCTTGGTGATCTTGTCGAGGTCGGCGAGGGCGACGCCGGGGTCGGCGGCCTCCATCTCGGCCATCATCTTGTTGCGCAGCGTCGAGCGGGTCCACACCGCGGGGTCACCGGTGGGCGTGGCACTCGCGGCGCCCGCCGCGGCCGGCTGCGCGCCGGGGGCGCTCGCGGTGACGGCCGGGGCCGCGGTGGCCGCCGCGGGCGACCAGTCGGTGACGGCCACCGAGCCGAGGCCCAGGACGCCCAGGAGCACGGCGGTGAGAATCGCGAAGACTCGCGGCTGCATGACGGGATCCCCCGGCGGATCGAGGTGAACGGTTCGCTCCCATCCTGACGGCACGGGGGCGGGAATCCGCGTTTTCGCCCGCCATTCGGGAGGTGTCGGCGACGCTACCGCATGGTGCGACGTCCGGCCGGGCCGGGCCGGTTCCCGATGATCACCCGGACGGGTGCCGGGCCTGGGCGTACAGGTGGACTCCCCAGGGCCCGCGGAAGGGCCGTCACACCGCCCGACCGGGTTCCTGAGCTGAAAGCCGTAAAGCCTGCCCGAATTCGGGCAGGATCTTTGGCTTCGGCGGGCGATGCGGCCTAGAGTCCTCACTCGTGCCGAGCTCACCCCACCCTCACGAAGACCTCCTCGCCCACCTCACCCGGACCAGCCCGCTCGGCCCCCGGGAGGCGGCGCGGGTCGTGGCGGAGGTCCTGGCGTACTTCTCCGAGAGCACGGAGGAGTACGTCCGCCGCCGCCACGGCGAGCTCCAGGCACGCGGCCTGACCAACGAACGGATCTTCGCCCGGCTCGCCGAGGAACTGGGCGCCCGCCGTGTCGCGGCACCGGAGCTGTCGGCCCGCCAGCTGCGCCGGATCGTCTACGGCTGAGCCCGTACCGGCTCGCCCGGGCCGCGCGCGCCCGTAGCAGCTCGCCCGGGCCCGACGTGCCCGTACCGGACCCGCCCGGGCCCGGCCCGCCCGCACCGGACCCGTCCGGCCGTCCCCGACCTCCGCGGGACGGGCCGGCGCACCACCAGACCCCTTCCGAGCACCGACCTTCCCAGAGGAGCCCACCCATGTGCGGAATCGTGGCCTACATCGGCCCCAAGGACGCGACCCCCTTCCTGCTGGAGGGGCTGGCGCGGCTCGAGTACCGGGGCTACGACTCGGCCGGGGTCGCCGTCACCGGACGCACCGGCGGGATCAAGCTCCGCAAGGTCAAGGGCCGGGTCGCCGACCTCGCCGCCGCCGTGCCGGCCCGGTTCAAGGGCACCACCGGCATCGGCCACACCCGCTGGGCCACCCACGGCGTCCCCAGCGACGCCAACGCCCACCCGCACCTGGACGACGCCGGGCGGATCGCCGTCGTCCACAACGGCATCATCGAGAACGCCGACGAGCTGCGCGCCAAGCTGACCGCCGACGGCGCCGAGTTCCGCTCCGAGACCGACACCGAGGTGCTCTCCCACCTGATCGCCGCCCACGCCACCGAGGGCGTCGAGCTGGAGGACGCCGTGCGCGCCGCCCTCGGCAGGGTCGTCGGCACCTACGGCATCGCCGTGCTGGACGCCGACCAGCCGGACCGCATCGTGGTCGCCCGCAACGGCAGCCCGATCGTGCTGGGCATCGGCGAGAAGGAGATGTTCGTCGCCTCCGACGTCTCCGCCCTGGTCCGCTACACCCGCCAGGTCGTGCACCTGGAGGACGGCGAGCTGGCCACCGTCCGGGCCGACGGCTTCCGCACCTTCACCGCCGACGCCCGCACCACCCACCGTCAGCCGTCCACCGTCGACTGGGAGATCGACTCCTACGACACCGGCGGCTACGAGCACTTCCTGCTCAAGGAGATCAACGAGCAGCCCACCTCCGTCGAGCGCACCCTCAGCGGCCGGCTCGACGAGCGCTTCAGCACCGCCCACCTCGGCGGCCTCAACCTGGACGCCAGGGAGCTGCGCGAGATCCGCCGGGTGAAGATCCTCGGCTGCGGATCCGCCTACTACGCGGGCGAGATGGGCGCCCAGCTGATCGAGGAGCTCTCCCGGATCCCCGCGCACAGCGAGCCGGCCTCGGAGTTCCGCTACCGCAACCCGGTGATCGAGGCGGACACCCTGTACGTCGCGGTCAGCCAGTCCGGCGAGACCTACGACACGCTCGCCGCCGTCCAGGAGATCAAGCGCAAGGGCGGCCGGGTGCTCGGCGTCGTCAACACCGTGGGCAGCGCCATCGCCCGCGAGTGCGACGGCGGCATCTACCTGCACGCCGGCCCCGAGGTGTCCGTCGCCTCCACCAAGGCGTTCACCTCCACCGTGGTCGCCTTCGCCCTGCTGGCCCTGCACTTCGGCCGCATCCACGACCTCTCGCCGGCCGACGGCCGCCGGATCGTCTCGGCCCTCCAGGCCCTGCCGGACCAGATCCGCGAGATCCTCGCCCAGGGCGACGCCATCGCCGAACTGGCCGCCCGGTACGCCGACTCCACCGGCATGATGTTCATCGGCCGGGTCCGCGGCTACCCGGTGGCCCGCGAGGGCGCGCAGAAGCTCAAGGAGATCTCCTACGTCCACGCCGAGGCCTACCCGGCGAGCGAGCTCAAGCACGGCCCGCTGGCCCTGATCAGCCCCGAACTGCCCACCGTGGCACTGGTCCCGGACGACGAGCTGCTCGACAAGAACCTCACCACGCTCGGTGAGATCAAGGCCCGGCACGGCCGCGTCCTCGCCGTCGCCCACCGCCGCCCCGAGGAGCGGCTCGCCGACCACTGCATCCTGGTGCCCAAGAGCGAGCCGGAGTTGGACCCGCTGCTGCTCAACATCCCGCTGCAGCTGCTGGCCTACCACGCGGCCGTCGCCCTCGGGCGCGACGTGGACAAGCCGCGCAACCTGGCGAAGAGCGTGACGGTGGAGTAGCCCACCGCCGTCCATCGGCCCCCGGGCCCCGGTCGCCGTGCGGACGACCG
>NZ_JBEPAK010000099.1:0-24110 GCF_040298565.1 Kitasatospora sp. NPDC001539
CTCTGGGTGGCCCTGGTCCTCGCCCCGCACGAGGGCCGCGACGGACCGCGGGTGGAGGACTGGCTGCTGCACAAGGCGCTGCTGTGGGGGTACGACTGGGCCGTCTGGGCGTCCCGTACCGCCCGCTCGTCCCCGGGTTGCGCGGCGCCCCGAGCTGGCCGGACGGCGTGATCGGCAGCCTCACCCACTGCGACGGCTTCCGCGCGGCCGCCGTCGCCCGGGCCGGCACCCTGGCCTCCCTCGGCATCGACGCCGAGCCCGCGCTGCCGCTGCCGGAGGGCGTCCTGGACTCCGTCGCCCTGCCCGTCGAGCAGCAGCGGCTGGCCAAGCTGGCCGCCGAGCACCCGGACACGCCGTGGGACCGCATCCTGTTCAGCGCCAAGGAGTCCGTCTACAAGACCTGGTTCCCGCTGACCGCCCTCTGGCTGGACTTCCACGAGGCCGAGCTCGACCTCTCCCCCGACGGCACCTTCTCCGCCCGGCTGCTGGTGCCCGGCCCGGTGGTCGGCGGCCGCCGCCTGGAGGGCTTCGACGGCCGCTGGGCGGTGCGCGGCGGGCTGGTCGCCACGGCGATCGCCCTCGAGCCGTAACCGCCCGTCGTCGGCCCGTTCGCCGGCCGGGCATATCCTCGACGGCGTGACGGTGACCTACGTGATCGACGGCAGCACGATCGGCGACCTGGACGACTTCTGGGACGCGGTCGGACGGGAGATGGGCGCGGACGGCTACTTCGGCCGCAACCTCGACGCCTTCGCCGACTGCCTGCGCGGCGGTTACGGCACGCCGGAGGACGGCGACTACGTCATCGAGTGGCGCGACCACGCGGTCTCCCGCCGCAACCTCGGGTACCCGGAGACGGTCCGGCAACTGGAGCTGCGGCTGACGCGCTGCCACCCCGCCAACCGGGAGCACGTCGCCGCCGCGCTGGCCGCCGCCCGGGCGGGCGAGGGGCCGACGGTCTTCGACTGGCTGGTCCAGGTCATCGAGGAGGAGCACCCGGGCGGCCTCCGTCTGGCGTAGCGTCGCCGACCGCCGACCGCCTCCGAAACCTGCCGACCGTCGGGGCGTTCGCCCCGGCCTCACATCACGTCGGACAGCCGGACGAACCGCCGCCCCGCCCCCAGCAGGTCCGACACCGCCGCCGCGAACCCGGGGGCGGTGCCGCCGCCCGGGTGGTTCATGTGGCCGATGACGATCGCCCCGGGCGGGGCCGACGCCACCTCGGCGCGCACCTCGGCGGCCCTGAGCGTGGCGCCGTCGTCCCCGTTCACGGTGAATCCGGCGATGTGTTCGCCCAGGTCGGCGACCACCCTGGTGGCCACGTCGTCGTAGTGGGCGGTGCCGGAGCGGAAGAACCGGGGCGGGCGCCCCAGCAGTTCCGCCAGCTTCCGGGCGTTGCCCGCGACCTCGTCGTACACCTCGCCGACGTCGCCCGTCCCGGCGATGCCGTAGGCGGACCTGCCGGTCACCGAGAGCGGCCGGTGGACGGTGCCGTGGTTGCCGATCTCGAACAGCTGATCGGCGGCGAGCTGCTCGAACACGTCGGGGTTGGCGTCGATCCAGCGGGCGTTCAGGAAGAGCGTCGCCGGGACGCGGCTCCCGCGCAGGAAGTCGATCAGGTCGGCGTCGTAGCCGTTCCCGCCGGGTCCGCCGCAGGCGTCGAAGGTCAGCGCCATGGCCCGCTCCCCCTCGGGCAACTCGGTGATCACCCCGGCGACCTCCAGCCCCCAGTCCCCGGGGGCCGTGCCGCCGTAGCGTTGGACCACCTCCTCGCGGGTCGGCTCCCGGCGGGCCGCGGGCGCGGCCGACGGGGCCGCTGCCGGGACCGCTGACGAGGTGGCGGCGGGCGCGGCCGTCGGCGTCACCGCGGCCGTCGTCGCTGACGTCGGCGACGCCGACGGCGACGGCGCGGCCGGAGCAGACGGAGCACCCGGAGCGGAGGCCGACGCCCCGGCCGCAGCCGGAGCAGCCGGCCCGGCCTCGACGGCCCGCTTCGTCCGGCACCCCGCCAGCGCGCCACCGGCCACCGCCGCCGTCAACAGCGCCCGCCGACTCAGTGCCACACCGGCCTCCCGATCCATCGCCACTGGTCATATCGACTGACTACATGACTATGAACCGACCATTCGTCACTCCCCGCAACTCGCCCCCGTCCCCGCCCGCACCCCCTTCACCGACCCGCCCCACCCCGGTGCGCCCCGCCTCACCCCCGGTTCACCCCCCGTGGGCAGACAGCCGGCGCACCCCCGTCCCAGCAGGAGGCCCCGATGCCCGCCGACCCACCCGAACCGACCGGAGTGACCGCACCGGCCGGAGCGACCACCCCCACCGGAGCGACCACCCCGACCGCCGCTCAGCCCGACCCCCCGCACCCGCCCCGCCGCGCCCTGCTCCGCACCGGCCTGGCCACCGGTGCCGCCACCGCCCTCGGCCTCGCCGCCACCGGGCCGGCCGCCGCGGCCCCGCCCAAGCCCTCCCGGCAACCCGTGCGACCGGCCTCGGAACAAGCCGCACAGCAGACCGACCGGACCCTCACCCTCACCGGCCATCTGCTTACCGGCGCCCCCGACTTCGTCTACCTTCCATTCGAAGTCCCCGACGGCGTCCGGGAGATCGCCGTCTCCTACGGCTACGACAGGCCGCAGGTCCCGCCCGGCACCCCCGGCAACTCCTGCGACATCGGCATCTTCGACGAACGCGGCACCGACCTCGGCGGACCCGGCTTCCGCGGCTGGTCCGGCGGATTCCGCACCGGGTTCACGCTCGCCCGGGACACCGCCACCCCCGGCTACCTCCCCGGCCCGATCAACCCGGGCACCTGGCACATCGCCCTCGGCCCCTACCAGGTGGCCCCCCAGGGCCTGGACTACCACGTCCAGGTCACCCTGCGCTTCGGCACCCCGGGGCCGGAGTTCACCCCGCACTACCCGCCGGAGCGGGCCCGCGGCCGCGGCCGCGCCTGGTACCGGGGCGACTGCCACCTGCACACCGTCCACTCCGACGGGCGCCGCCTACCCGAGGAGGTCGCGGCCGGTGCCCGGGCGGCAGGTCTGGACTTCATCGTCTCCACCGACCACAACACCAGTTCCTCGCACGCCGACTGGGGCCCGCTGGCAGGCCCGGACCTGCTGATCCTGCCGGGCGAGGAGATCACCACCCGCAACGGCCACTGGTTGGCCCTCGGCCTGGAGCCCGGCCAGTTCGTGGACTGGCGCTACCGCTCCCGGGACGAGGAGTACCCGCGCTTCGTCCGCCAGGTCCACCGCTCCGGCGGCCTGGTGGTGCCCGCGCACCCCTACTGCCCGTACGTCGCCTGCCAGTGGAAGTTCGGCTACGAGCAGGCCGACGCCGTCGAGGTGTGGAACGGCCCCTGGACGTACGACGACGAGTCCGCCGTCGACACCTGGGACTCCGGCCTCGCCGTCGCCCTGCGCGGCGGCCGCTCCTGGTTGCCCGCGATGGGCAACAGCGACGCCCACAGCGCGCCCCAGGTGATCGGCTCCCCGCACACCGTCGTCCTCGCCGAGGACCTCACCCGGGACGCGGTCCTCGACGGACTGCGCGCCGGGCGCAGCTGGCTCGCCGAGTCCGCCGCCGTGCACCTGGACCTCAGCGTCACCGGCCACGGGCGCCGGGCCGGCATCGGCGAGGAGCTGACCGTTCCGGCCGACGCCCCGCTGGACGTCCGGCTCAGCGTCTCCGGGGTGCCCGGCGGCACGGTCCGGCTGCTCACCGACGAGGGCCAGATGCACCAGGAGTCACTGCCGGCCGACGGCTCCGGCACCGTGGTCTGGCGCACCACCGCCGCGCTCGCCGCCTACGTCCGCGCCGAGGTCCGCCACCCGAGGGCGGACGGCAGCCCGGTGAAGGGCAACGCGATGGGCGGGGAGCTGCCCTGGGGCCCGATGGCGGCCCTGACCAACCCGATCGTGCTGCGCGCCGAGGAGCGCTGACGGCCCGCGGCGACCGCCCGCGGACCGGGAGGGGGACGACTCGGGGCACCCGTTTGGACTAGGTTGATCCCCGAAACGCATCAGTCGTAGGGATGAGGCGGTCTGCTGTCCGCATCCGGGCCGACCGGCTCCTTCGCACTCCGACCGCCTCGCCCCGGCTATCCGCCCGTCCCCGGCCCGCGAAGGGATCAGCAGCTGTGAACCGTACGACCGTAGGTGGGCCGGAGCTCGGGGGCGGCCGGGGCGCCGGGGGCGTCCTGGTCCTCGTCGACCCGACCGGGGGCGGGCACAGTCCGGTCGCGGGGCTGCTCGCCGAGGAGCTGTACCCGAGCGTCCACCTGCGGACGGACGACTTCCTGCGGGTCATCCGCAACGGCCGGCTGCCGGTCGAGCTCCCCGAGGCCGGGCGCCAGAACGCCACCGCCCTCGCGGCGGCCGCCCAGGCCGCCTTCGCCTACGCCACCGGCGGCTACCAGGTCGTCGTCGAGTGCCCGGAGCCGCCGCCCAGCCTCGCCACCTTCCGCCGGGAGAGCCGCACCACGGGCGCCGCCCTCCACTACGTCGTCCTGGACGCCGGCCCGTCGGCCGCGGAAGCCCGGAACGCCCCGGAAGCCCGGATCGCCCCGGAAGCCCAGAACGCCTCGGAAGCCCGGAACGAGGCCCTGGAGGGGGCCCGCCACACCCTCGACACCTCCGCCCTCACCCCCGAGACCACGGCGAAGGCCGTCCTCAGCGCCCTGACCGCCCGCACCCACCTCCTCGGCTGGTAGGCCCCCGGGCGGCCGCTAGACCCCGACCACGCCGTCGATGGCCTCGCGCAGGAAGTCGGCGTGCCCGTTGTGGCGGGCGTACTCGTGGATCAGGTGCAGCATCACCAGGCGCAGCGACACGTCGGCCTCCCAGCGGGGCTGGTAGCCGGTGACGTCGAGGCTGGGAGCGGCGCGTTCGATCCGGCGGGAGTGCTCGACCTCGGCCTGCCAGGCGGCGAAGGCCTCGGCGCGGGTGGCGCCGGTGGCGTCGTAGGCCACCTGGTAGTCGCCGTCCGCGGACCACACCAGCGGGACGTCCTCGCCGTTGATCACCTTGCGGAACCAGGTGCGCTCGACCTCGGCCATGTGGCGGACCAGCCCGAGGAGGCTGAGCGTGGACGGCGGGCTGGAGCGCTGCCGCAGCTGCTCGTCGGTGAGGCCCTCGCACTTCATGGCCAGGGTCGCGCGGTGGTAGTCGAGGAAGCCGCGCAGCATTTCGCGCTCGCCGTCCGTCAGCCCGGGTACGGGGCGTTCGTCGGTGCTCATCCGTGGTCACTCCTGTTCGTCGGTGATCGCCTGGAACTCCCGGCGGACTGTAGCGAACCGTCCGCCCGTGGACACCGGGTTTTGACCACCGCCCGCGCGGGCCCGCCCGCCGAAGGCACGGCGGCCTGCCCGGCGGGGTGCCGCGTGGGCGGATCACCGGGTGAGCACCGCGCCGGCATCGTCACGTACCGTGTTCGCAGCACCACAGGTTTGGGTACGTACCTCGCGCGCCCGACGGCCGGGCGCCCATCGAGCAGGAGACCCAGCGGCCCATGGACCACAACCACATCCCACCGACGGTGCGCCGGACGTACGGCACTGACGACCTGTCGCAGACGCCCGGGTTCGCCGGCGGCTTCATCAACTTCGGCGACTGGCAGGGCATCGACCTCACCGCCCCGACCACCGAGGACCGGGTGCGCAGCCAGGAGCAGTTGTACCGGCGGGTCCTGCGGGCCTTCCCCGAGCCCCGCGAGTCGCTGCGGCTGGCGGAGGTCGGCTGCGGACGCGGGCTGGGGGCGGCGCTGGCGCTACGGGAGTTCCGCTTCGCGGCGGTGACGGGCGTGGACATCCACCCGGACCAGATCGAGCGCGCCCGCGCCGTCAACGCGCGGGCGCTGGCCAGCTACCCCGACCGGCTCGGCTACACGATCGGCGCGGCCGACGAACTGCCCTTCGCCGACGGGTCCCTGGACGGCGTGTACTCCGTCGAGGCCGCCCAGCACTTCCGCGAGCTGGCGGGTTTCGCCGCCGAGGCCGCGCGGGTGCTGCGCCCCGGCGGCCGCCTGGTGGTCACCACCTTCTTCACGGCCCCGGGGCCGGAGGCCGCCGAGCGCCTCAAGATCCTGCTCGCCAGCTTCGCCGACGGCCTGGACGTCGCCCATCCGCTGGACGGCTTCGTCGCGAGCCTCACCGCGGCCGGTTTCGCCACCGTGGCCACCGAGTCCATCGGTTCGCACGTCTGGCCCGGCCTCGACCGCTACCTCGCCGACGCCGTGCCGCCCGGTCACTGGACCCACCACTTCCTCACCGCCTGGCGCGACGGACTGCTGGACTACCAGGTCGTCACCGCCGACCGGGCCTGACCCGCACCCGTCCGGGCCCGACCGGGGCCCCGCGGCACCGGCTCCGGCTCCGGCCCCTCGCAACACGAACCGGGCGGCGCCGGAGCTTCCGCTCGCACCGGCGCGGAGCACGAAGGCAGGGCCTCGTGGTTCCCCGGCCGTGGTCCGAAGACCCGCCGAACCACCACGAGGCCCTTTCCTTGCGCCCCGGCCGCTCCTCGGCCACCCGACCGGGACCCGTCTCGATCGGCGTGCCCGGGAGCGGCACGGCGGCGCTTCCGGCAGCGGCACGCGTCAGGCGTCCACGGTCTGGGCCTCCAGCGGCACGGCCGCGTCCTCCGAGGTCTTCGCCGGCCGGTCGGCGAGCTTGAGCCAGACCACTCCGGCGATGATCACGGCCAGCCACACGGCCTGGACCAGGGTGAGGGTCTCGTCGAAGATGACGGGGCCCAGCAGCGCCGCGCCGACGGAACCGATGCCGGCCCACACGGCGTAGCCGATGCTGACGTCGATGGTGCGAAGCGCGGCGCTCAGCGCCCAGAGCGTCAGCAGGAAGAAGACGACGGCGACCAGGGACCACGTCAGGCGGGTGAAGCCGTGGCTTCCGCCGACGGAGAGCGCGTAGCCGACTTCGAACCCGCCGGCGAGCAGGAGCATGATCCAGGAATTGGCCGAGTTGCGCCCGGTGTCGGACATGTGCGGAAGTCCTTTCGAAGGGTGGGTCGGACGGGGACGAGTACGGGGACGGGATTCTCAGGCGGCGCCGCTGAGCTGGAGGCCGACGACCCCGGCGATGATGACGGCGATGCCCACGGCCTTGCGCCAGTTCAGGCGCTGCCCGAAGAGCAGGGCGCCGAGGAGGGTGATGCCGATGCCGGCGACGGAGGTCCAGATCGCGTAGCCGACGCCCACGTCGAAGGTGAGCAGGGCCTTGCTGAGGAAGAAGGTCCCGAGGGCACCGGTGATCAGGGTCACGGCCGTCCACGTACGGTTCTTGAAGCCTTCGGCCTTACCGGCCGCGATGGCGACGGCGATCTCGAAGATGTCCGCGATCGCCAGGTAGAACCACTGCATGGCTGGTCCTTTCGTTCTTTGGAGGTCGGCGTTGCGCCGGGGGACGGGGAACGGGGGAACGGGGGAACGGGGGAACGGTCCGCCGTGGGGCCCGCGACGCGGGAGGTCGGGGCGGGGCCGCAACGGCGAGGCGGTGCTCCGCTGCGCGCCGACGGGCGCGAGCGGATGGTGGGACGGGCCGACGCGGGGGGTCGGTCGGGCGGCCCGACGAGCCGGTGGCCCGGTGGGCCGGGCGTCGCCCCGCAGCCGGGTGATCCGGCCGGTCGGACGGCGTCAGTGACGTTCCGTCGGCCGGCCGGTGCGCCGGCCCGGCGAACGGGTCAGGTCAGCACCCGTCGATCCGGCAGGCAGGGGCGTCGCCGGCGGCGGCCTGTTCGGCCTGGGCGTCGAGCACGGCCTTGCGGATCTGGGCCACGGCGGGGACGCCTTCGATGCGGTGGCGCCCGTCGATGATGATCGTGGGAGCGACGGAGATGCGGTAGGCCTCGGCGGTCCGCAGCGCCGCCCGGTGGGTCTCGGTGTAGCTGCCGGTGACCAGCGCCTGGCTGAACCCCTCGGCGTCGAGACCGAGTTCGGCGGCGATGTCGGCGAGGACCTCGATCCGGCCGATGTCCCGGTTCTCCTGGAAGAACGCCCGCAGGACGCGCGGGGTGTACTCCGCGGCCCTGCCGTGCTCCGCCGCGTACTGGTAGCCCTCGAAGGCGAGCCGGGTGTAGGGCTGCGGGGAGATCGTCGGCAGGGTGATGTCCACACCCATCCGCCGGGCCATCGGATAGACCGAACGCTCCCAGATCGCCGACAGGTACGGGTCCTCCGGACGCAGGGTCGGGGTCGGGTGGGGCCGCAGTTCGAACGGCATCCACTCGATCTCGACGTCGAGGTCGCGGGTGGCCTCGTGCAGGGGCCCCTCGGCGAGCATGCAGAACGGACAGACGTAGTCCGACCAGACCTTGATGCCGATCTTGCCGGTCGTCGTACCGGTCATGACCGCCCCCGTTCCATCGCGAGGAACTCCTCGAACGGCTTCGTCCCCTCCGGGAGTTCCAGCCAGGTGACCTTGACCGGCCAGTTCTCCGGGTCCTCGGCGAAGATCGAGTACGAGCTCGTGTAGTCGAAGCCGTACCGGGCGGCCGTCTTGCGGTCGACCACGTTCACGATGTGGCTGACGTTGAAGTACAGCGAGGCCATGTAGCACAGGGCACACGGCTCGCCGGAGGCGAACAGGGTGGCCCCGGCGGTGGCGTGCAGCCCGTACGTGGCGGCGGCCTCGCGCAGCGCCGTCACCTCGGCGTGCGCGGTGGGGTCGTTGTCCTCGCGCACCCGGTTGACGCCGGTGCCGAGGATCCGGCCGCGGTTGACCACCACGCCGGAGAATGGGATGCCGCCCTTGGCGACGTGCTCGCGGCTGATCCGTACCGCCTCACGGGCGTACTCGGTCAGCTCGCTCTGTGAAAGCTCGGAAGTGCGCACCGCTGCTCCCCCGCTCAGACCGCGGCCGGGGCGTGGGAGATGGGCGCCGTGACGTCAGGCATGGAGTCCCCAGTAGTTGCTTGTATGTACATATTCTCTGAGCCCGCAGAAGACTCGAGCGAGCAGATAGAGCTTGCATGAACATACATCTTGCTGTCAATCGCAACCACCGGAACTGGCCCGGAAGATTACCGATGCCTGGTCGTCAGGGCCCGGCGACGGCCCGGCGGAAGCCGCCGGACCGCCCGAAAGGGGAGGCCGGCCACCTGCCCGCCTCCCCGGCCCCGCACGGCTGGTTCAGACCGCGACGGGGTAGCTCGGAGCCTTCTCCTGCGCCCACCGCGCACCGGGCCCGAGCGGTGGCCTCGGCCCGTCGTCACTCCCCTCGCCGGGGCCGGGCCGGGAGCCCTGCCGGTCCGGTTCGGCCGCCAGGCGGCTGTAGATGAAGGCGGCCGACACCAGCGCCATGTGGTGGTGCCAGCCGGGGAACGAGCGGCCCTCGAAGTCCCGCAGCCCGAAGCGCCTTTGGAGCAGGTCGACGGTCTCGCCGGTCGCCGGCTGCCGCTCCGCGTACTCCAGGAGCTCCTCCACCGGACGGTGCGCCATGTTGGTGATCCACAGCCGGCCCGGCCCGGCCGGATGGCCGTCGGGCTGGGTGAACAGGCGGAACGGCTGGGGCCGTTGGTCGGCCGCGACGACACCGGGCACCTGGACCAGGCCGTCCTGGACCGGGCCCCGGCCGGGTCTCGTGGCAGCGGGACGGGCCTCCGCGCCCCGGTCGCTCAACACCCGGGCCGCCGCGATCACCGGTCGGCGCGCACCGGAGAACTGCGGCTCCAGCGGGGCCAGCAGGAAGCCGTCGGGGATCGCGACGACGAAGTCCAGTCGGCGCTTGATCAGTCCGTCGAGCAGCCGGCGCGAGTCCAGGAAGCCGTCGAGGTCGAGGACGACCGGTACGCTCTCGTGCTGCGAGCGCCGCACCACCACGTCGAGCACGTCGAGGAGTTGGCCCTCGGACGAGGTCGTGGCGGTCCGCGGGATGCGGGCGCGTTCGCGCAGGGGGCCGCGGGCCCACGGCTCGGGCAGCACGAGGCACCAGCCGACCGGAAGTTCGCCCGCGTCGGTCGACATGAAAACGGCAGTGCTGACTTGGCAGTTGACGGTCCGGCCGGTCTGTGGGATGAATCGGCGGTGCACTCCGCACGACTTCTCGCCGCGCTTGGGCAGGATCACGGGGGCGGCCGTCCAGGCCCTGGGCCGGACCCGGGCTTCGGCCCACCGGCGCAACTGGTCGCAGACCGGCTCCCACTCCCAGGGGCTCTCGTTGACGAACTGGTGCAGGGCCTGCGATGCCGTCGGGGAGTCGCACGCCACGGCCGCGAGCCGGCGGATGGACTTCTTGCCGGGTGTGCTGAGGAGGCCGTTGACGTATGCGTGGGCCCACCTGCGCTGGTCGGCCCTGCGCAAGTGGCCGAAGAGCTGATCCGTGAACAGGGCCACGGAGTCCCATCCCCTCATAGTTTCCCCTCCGGTGTCGCGGCTGCGAGCATTCACACAGCCACCCACATTAAAGAATGACCAGTATTTTTTTCTGGGGGAAAGGGATTCCAGCCGCCACTTCGCCAACTTCCCGCGCGTCATGGCGCGATCCCGGCAGGTCGGGCCACGAGACGGGTGCGAACCGGTCCGGTCGACGAAACAAGATCTTCGTGATGGGCGCGGCCGGGCGGCGCACCGCCGGGCGAGGGGGCCGGTTCGGACGGTGCGCAGGAGCAGGGGTGCGGACAGGAGGCGCGGGCCCGGCCCGCCGGGCGGGTGCCGGTCGCCCGGAGGGTCGCGCGCCCGGGCGCACCACGCCGACGCCACGCCACGCACGCCCCGCCGCCGACGCCATGCGCACCACGGACCTCACGCCACGGACGCCGACCGGCGCGGACGAGCTCGCCGTACGGCGGGACGACCGGCCGGACGGCAGGTCGTCCGACCCGACGGGCCGGCCGGCCTCGGCACCGTCAGGTCAGTGGTCCGACCGCGCGCTCAAGCCCGCCGCCGCCCGCCGCCACAGCTGGCCGAGCTCGTGCTCCACGGCCCGGACCGGGCGGCCCGCGCGCAACTGCGCCTCGGCACCGGCCAGCAGGTAGCCGACCAGCAGCTCGATGTCGGCCAGTTCCGTGTCGGTGGTGCCGCCCGCCCGGGCCAGATCGAGGGCGTGCAGCAGGGTGGGACGCCAGGCCTCCTCCCAGGTGGGCTGGGACCCGGGGCACTCGTACGCGAGCCGCATGGCCGCATGGGCCCGGACGTCCTGCTGGAGGAAGGCGGCCAGCAGCTGGGTCAGCCGGCTGACGGCGACCAGCCCCGGCGTGGTGAGCTGCTGCACCTCGTGGAGCGCCGAACTGACCGCGGCCGCCCCCGCCTCGACGACCGCGAGCGCCAGCTCCTCCTTGGTCAGGAAGTGGAACGTCAACGCCCCCGAGGTCACACCGGCGGACTGGCTGATGCGCGCGAGAGTGGCACCGGTGTAACCGTGCGTGGCGAACTGCTCGGCGGCGGCGTCGATGAGGGCGGACCGGGTCTGTTCCGCGCGCGCCTGCCTCAGCACAGCGGCGCGCTCCGGGACTGCGTGACGGGTGCGGTCGCGGCCCGCTGGGCGCCCTGGGGACATCGTGTGAGTTGCATAGCCCCTCCGACTGGTTCGTGTACCTGCCCCGCGACGACGCGGCAAGCATACCCCGGCCCACCGACGGCCTGAGGTGTGGTCGGGAAGCCCGGTCCGCCCGGTCCGGAGGGGAACGGAGCGGAACGGAGACGGGCACGGCCGCACGCACCGGGGCGCGGGTCCTCGCACCGGCCGGGGCGGGGGTGCTTCGCGTCCGGACCGACCGGACGCGACGTCAGCACTCCCCCGCCCCGGGGGCGCGGTCGAACGGAAAGCGTGCCGACGGGCCCGGCGCGCGGCGGCCGACGCGCGCCGGGGGGCCGGCATTTCGGTTCCACGGCGAACTGCCGTCGGAACGGATTCTCCGCGGGCGGCGCGGGTTGACGGACCGGGGGGCCTCGGGAAAGGCCGGACCGCCGGATTCCCCCCCGGAGGGGCATGGGACTTCACCACCGGCGTGCCAACCCGCGGTTGACCGCGACTTTACGCACTCATGGACCGGTGCACGGGTGTCACCGGAGAGCAGGCAGCTGTGCGCCCTCCGACCGGGCGTCCACCGCGGGAGCGTCGAAGGCGGCCGACGCGTCCTGCCCCTGGGCGCCGCTCCGGCGGTCGTACTGCAGGAAGTCCTGCAGGTGGTCCGTGCGCCGCAGGTGCCCCTTGATCAGGACCATGCCGTACATGTGGTCGCCGGTCTCCCGCCAGCAGACCAGCGGGAGGCGGTAGGTGTCGCCCTCCGGGGTGCCGAAGACGGCCTCGTAGCCGTGGGCGTCGAGCAGCGTCACGAGTGGTCGTCCTTCGGTGTCGTGGTGAACAGGTGGCCGTAGTCGGTGATGCCGTGGGCGGTGGCGGCGGCACCGGCGAGGTGCAGGGCGTGCCAGAGGATCACCTGGTTCGCGGTGACGACGTTGAAGCCGAGCTCGTCCTCCAGGGCCTTGATGGTGCCGACCGCCCGGATGCCGTTGCCGGCCACGAGAACGGCCTCCGGCCGGTGGGCGGCCACCGTGGTGCGGATCCACTCCGAGAGGTTCTCGGGGGTGATGGCCTTCTGGTTCGAGGGCAGACCGCAGGGGCCGTGGTAGACGACCTCGTACCCGAACTCGCGGAAGTAGTCGGCACCTTGGCCCGACAGGGTGTCGTCGAACCACGGCGGATTGACCACCGCGATGCGGCGGGCGCCGAGCGCGTCGAAGGCGGCCCGGGCGGCCTTGGTGGTCCCGGTGATCGGCAGGCCCCGGGTGACGGGCAGCAGCCGCTCGTACAGCTCTCGCTCGCCCTGGGCCTTCAACGCGTAGCTGGAGGAGGTGAAGCCGAGGGTGAGCGCGTGCAGCGGGGAGGCCGCCAGCAGCTCCACGGCGTTGTCCAGGTACGGCGCCTGGACGAAGGCCAGGATCGGGTCGTGCGGGATCTTCTCGTCCATCTCGCCGCCCGCGCGCATCGCGGCGAAGTGGATGCGCGAGCCGTGGATGGACACCGTGGCCGGGGCGATGGCCTGCAGTTCCGCCTCGGGGCCGACGTCCGCGTGCGGCACGACGACGCCGATGCGGGTCGAGGCGTCCCATCCGTCGACGGGCGAGGGGGCGCTGGTCATGGGCTTCTCTCCTTACCGGGTGAGCACGGACTCGTCGGCCAGGCGGCCACCGCTGACGGTGCCGGTGCCGCCCGCGTCGAGGAACTTGGGGTGCTTGCGGCGCATGGCCTCCAGGACGAAGTCGTACGGGACGTCGTCGAAGGCACCGTGGTCGGTGAGGAACTCCATGGCGCCGCCGCCCTCGTGGGGGTGGTACAGGCTGTCGCTGAGCCCGTCGAACTCCAGCGGCCGCATCCCGTACAGCTTGCAGAGCAGCTTGTTGAACACCGGGGTGGCCTTGACCCACTTGCCGTCGAGGTGGACCTGGGTGAGGCCGTGGAAGAACACGTCGCCCCCGATGTGCTCCAGGAGCCGGGGCGAGGCGAGGTGGTTGCGCACGTCGCCGTACACCAGGCGGGACGGAATGCCCAGGGCGCGCACGGCGGCCGCGTACAGCGCGGACTTGTGCAGGCAGAAACCGGACTTGGTGGTGGCGGTGTGGGAGGCCTTGAGGCCCTCCCGGGTCAGCGGGGCGCCGTAGACCTCGTAGTCGACGCCGTCGCGCACCGCGTAGTAGAGCTCGACCGCGTTGGTCCGCCGGTCGGCGGAGCGGTCCTTGACGGCGTGGTCGACGAAGGCCTGCACCGCCTCGGTCTCGTGGTCGAGGAACTCGGTCGGGCGGGTGAGGTGGTCCAGCTGGTCGGTCATGTCGGGATTCCTGTCGCTCAGAGTCCGAGGAGCATGGCGATGCGGTTGCGCTGGATCTCGGAGGTGCCGGAGTAGATCGTTCCGGCGATCGAGTTGCGCAGGTCGCGCTCGATCCCGTGCTCGGTGAGCACGCCGCGCCCGCCGTGGATCTGCACCGCGTCCAGCGCGGTCTGCACGTTGGCCTCCGACACCACGGTCTTGGTGGCCGCGAGGTCGAGCGAGGCGTCCTCGTTGCGCTCGACCTTGGCGCCGGTGTCGGTGAGCCACTTCCGGGCGGTCTCCACCCGGATCTTCATGTCCGCGATCTTGTGGGAGACGGCCTGGTAGGAGCTGATGGCCCGACCGAACTGGTGGCGCTCCTTGGCGAAGGCGATGGTCTCCTCCAGGCGCCGGGTCATCTCGCCGAGGGTGATGGAGAAGCCGAAGAGGACCTCGCGCTTCATCACGTAGTCCAGGACCCGGAATCCGGCGCCCTCCTGTCCGACCCGCCGGCTGACCGGAACGCGCATGCCGTCGAAGGCGAGTGTGCCGATCGGGCTGGTGCGCAGGCCGATCTTGTCCATCGCGGGGCCCACGGTCAGGCCGGGGGTGTCGGCGTCGACGAGCAGCGTGGTGAGGCCGAAGGGGCCGGGCTTCCCGGTGCGGACGTAGAGCAGGAAGAGGTCGGCGACCGGGGCGTTGGTGATGAACATCTTGTCGCCCGTGACGACGTAGTGGTCCCCGTCGCGGCGGGCGACCGTGGCCAGGTTCATCGCGTCCGACCCGCCGGACTCCTCGGTGATCGCGTGGGCGGTGATCGCCTCGCCGGACATGATCCTCGGCAGGTACTCCTCCTTCAGTTCGCGGCTGGCGAACCGTTGCAGGGGCGTGCCCACCGACACGATCTGCGTCGAGGTCGAGAACGAGAGGCCCGCGTCCCGGGAGGTGTAACCCAGGCCCTCCAGGGCGCGCATCGTCTCGGTGAGGCTGCGGCCGGCGCCGCCGAACTCCGGGTCGAAGGGGACGCGCAGCAGGCCGCTCTCCTGGATCGCCTTCCACTTGTCGTGCGGGAAGGCGCCCGCCGCGTCCAGCTCGCGGGTGTCGGCGTTGAGCTGCTCGGCCCACGGGGCGGTGAGGTGAAACAGGTCATCGGTCACGGGAGATCCTGGGGTCCGTTTCGGCAGTGGATCGGGCAACAGTGGATCGAGGTCGTGCCAGGACGACGGGTGGACGGCTCGCGCGGACGGCCGCGGACTCGGACGCACGCGGCCGGGCGCCCGGCCCGGACCCCGACGGCGAGCGGGATCCGGACCGGGCGGTGCACTGGCCGCCGGAGGGGTGGCGGCGGCTCAGTACTGGGAGAACCCGTCCTCGGACAGGGTGTGCTTCTCGTCCCCGTTGATCGGCGGGTTGAAGATCGACACCAGGTGGAGGTCCTCGTCGGCGGAGGCCACCAGGTAGTGCGGGTCGTGCTTGTCCAGGACGTAGATCGTGCCCGGCACGATCTTGTGACGGGTGCCGTCCTTCTCCACGACCTCGCCCGAGCCACCGATGCAGTAGCAGGCCTCCAGGTGGTTGCGGTACTGCAGGGCGCTCGAGGTCCCCTTGCGCACGAGGGTGTCGGCGACGGCGAAGCCCATGCCGTCGCGCTTGGTCAGGAGCCGGTAGCTCAGACCGTTGCCCCACTCGACTGCGGCGACGTCATCGAGGCTGCGGGTGAACATCTCTCTGGTTCTCCTTCGGAATCGGATGGTGCGTCGGTACGGTGTGGTGCGGTACGGCCGGTCAGGCGGGACGGTGCAGCGGCCGGACCGGTTGGTGCGGTGCCGGAGCAGCTTGAGCGGCTGGAGCGGCTGGTCGGGGCGGCGCGGAGGGCCGGGCCGTCGGAGCGGTCGCTCAGGCGGCCGCGGCCGGGCGGTGGTCCGCGATCATCGCGACGATGGAGTCGATGGTGCGGAAGTCGTCCGGGCCGAAGTCGATGTCGTCGACCGGAATCCGGTAGACGGAGGTGAGGTGCCCGAGCATCTTCACCAGGCCGAGGCTGTCGATGACTCCGGAGTCGAGCAGGTCGTAGTCACCGGTGAGGTCCGAGACGTCCTCCCCGGCCAGGAACTGGTCCACGATGTAGGCGCGGACCTCGGCGGCGATGGTGGTGGTGCTCATGCGTCACTTCCCTTGATGAGGTTCTGCTTGATCAGGTTCCGGTCGGGCTTGCCCGTCGAGGTGCGGGGCAGCGGGGCGGCGGTGAGGTACACCGAGGCCGGGATGGCGTGGCGCGGAAGCTGGCGGCCCAGGTGGGTGCGCAGCCGGAGGCTGGTGAGGTCGGTGCCGGGGCGCTGGGTGACGTGGGCGTGCAGCCGGACGCCGACCTGCGGGTCCGGCAGCGGCACGACCACCGCCTCCGCGACGTCCGGGTGGGCGGCGATGACGTTCTCGACCTCCTGCAGGTTGGTGCGGACGCCCCTGACCTTGACGTGCCAGTCAGCGCGCCCCTCCAGGAAGTAGAGGCCCTCGGCGGTGCGGGTGACGATGTCGCCGGTGCGGTAGAAGACCCGGCCGTCGAGGTGGGTGAACACCGCGTCGTTCAGGTCCTGCCGCAGGTAGCCGCTGGTCTGGAACGGCGTGGACACCAGGAGTTCACCGGTGCCCGCCGCGTCGAGGCGTGCGCCCTCGCCGTCGACGACCAGGGCGTCGGTGCCGCGGATGGGACGGCCGATGGGCATCGGGCCGTCCACGGCGGTGGGGTCGACGCGGTGGATGAAGGAGTCGTTGGTCTCCGTGCAGCCGAACACGTTGTGGAAGGCGGCCCGGGGGAACGCCGGCGGGACGCGGCGCAGGAGGTCGTCCGGCATGCGGTCACCGGTGAAGATCGCGTGGCGCACGGCGGCGAAGGTGCCGCCGCCCTCCAGGAGCAGCCGGTACATCATCGGCACGCCCTGGACGAAGGTGACGTCGTGCCGGCTGACCAGCGCGGCGAGGTGTGCCGCATCGGTCGCCCGCTGCTGCTCCACCAGGACGACGCTCGACCCGAGCCGGAGGAAGGTCCAGACGTCGAGCAGGGCCAGGTCGAAGTTGAGGGGTGCGTAGGACAGGGCGGTCTCGTCGGAGGTGAGCGCGAACTCGTCGACGGCCCAGTCGGCGAAGGCGTCGAACCCGGCGGTCTCGATCGGTACGATCTTCGGCGTGCCGGTCGAGCCGGAGGTGGTCAGCAGCAGCCGGGTCCGCTCCGCGTTCGGCACCGCGAACCCCTCGGCCTCGCTCTCCTCCGCCCGCACTGGCAGCGCGGTGAGCGCGCCGTCGTCGGCTGCGGTGAGGAGGTGGGAGACGCGTGCCTGGTGCGCCAGGCGTTCGAGTGCCGCGCTGCCCAGGTCCGGTGAGGGCGCGAGGGCGATGTGGCCCTCGTGGAAGACGGCCAGCAGCAGGGCGATGGTCTGCGGGTTCTTGTACGCCGGGACGCACACGGTGCTGCCCGCCGGGAGGTTCAGCCGCGCCAGGTGGGCGCGCAGACTCCCGGTCAGTTCGTTCAGCCGGCCGTAGGTGACGGCCTGGTCGTTGAAGTGGAGCGCGATGCGGTGGGGCCGGTTCTCGCCGTGAGCGGCGACGGTCGCGGCCAGGAGGGACGATGGCACGGCGGGATTCCTCGCGGTCGGCTCAGCCGTCGGGACGAGTGCCGATCGGCTGTTCGAATTCGTGCGGTGTCGACGTTGAAGTTACCGGGCCAAGTGGATGCTTGGTCAAGCATGCACTTGCCGAAGTGAGTGTGACGCAGGCCACCAGAGTTGCATGTCCAAGCAAAAACCCCGAACGCGGAACGCGTTCGGGGTGGGGTCGGGACGGCCGGCCCGCCGGGCCGGCGCGGGTCAGACCTGGATGGCGCGCAGGGCCTGGACCGTGGGGCCCAGTTCGGGGTCGGCGGTGAAGGTGTTCAGCGCGGAGGACAGGACCTCCGCATAGGTGGCGCGGGCGGCCTGGTAGCGCTGGCGCCCCTCGTCCGTGATGACGGCGTACACGCCCCGCTTGTCCGAGGGACAGAGGTCCTTGAACGCGAAGCCGGCCGTCTCCAGGCGGCCCACCAGGCGTGTCACCGACGACTGCCCCAGCCCGACCTTGTCGGCCAGGTCCTGCATCCGCAGCTCGCTCGTCTTGGAGTGGTGCAGGTGCTCCAGCGAGCGGTACTCCGACAGTCCGATCCCGTGCCGCCGCTGTAGCGCCAGGGCCAGCTCCCGCTCCACGTACGAGTGGAGCGAGAGCACCCGGTTCCATGCGGCCTGGTCGGAGGTACGCAGGGGCGCGTGGGATGAAGTTGCCATAAGGGCCTCCGTTGCAAGGGTGTTGCTTGACAGAAGAGTACATGCGCATGCAAGATCCTGGCGCCCCGGAGTTTCCTTTTTCGAAGATTTACGGGCCCACTCTGCTTGCACGTACAAGCAATCTCTTTGACACAAACGCTGCCCGCAAGACCTCGGGCGGCCCCCGGCGCCGACCGCGCCGGCCCGTGCTCCATCCTCCCGCCGACCACGGCACCGCCCACCGCACCCGAGGACGCCGCTGACATGAGCATCCGCGCCCACTTCGCCCCGCTCGACCGGTCACCCGACCCGGGGCGGGACCGCCACGTCCTGGCCACCGTCACCTACGGGGCCACCGCCGGCCTCGCCCGCGTCCAGCACGGCCACCCCGACCTCGCCGTCCCGATGGCCGTCACCGGCGGCGACGCCTTCCGCGAGGTCTGGACCGTGGCCGACCGCCCGCGCTGGGTCCTGCGCGGCGACAACGCCTACGCCCACGACGGCCGCCACCTGTTCGTCGCCGGCCTCCTGCCGGAACAGGACGTCTACACGGCCCCGGTGCGCAACCTGTACGAGAAGGCCTTCGCGCTCGTCAACCACCTCGACTACAACCACGTCTTCCGGATGTGGAACTTCGTCGGCGACATCATCGGCACCAACGCCGAGGGCATGGAGGTCTACCAGGACTTCGTCCAGGGCCGCGCCCAGGCGTTCCACACCTACCTCGGGGACACCACCGCCCAGCTCCCCGCCGCGACCGGGATCGGCACCCAGGGGCGCGGCATCGCCTTCTTCCTCCTGGCGACCAGGAGGGGAGTGCCCCGCCACCTGGAGAACAGCCGGCAGACGTCCGCCTACCACTACCCCGACCAGTACGGCCCCAAGCCGCCGAGCTTCGCCCGGGCCACCCTGCTGGAGGACACGCTCTACGTCTCCGGCACCGCGTCCATCCTCGGCCACGAGACCGCCCACCGCGGGGACGTCCGGGCGCAGACCCGGGAGACCCTCGACAACATCGCCCACCTCGTCTCCCGCGAGAACCTCGCCCCCCAGGGCGTCGACGCGGGCCACGAACTGAAGGACCTGAGGATGATCAAGGCGTACGTGCGGCACGAGGCCGACATCCCGGCGGTGCGCGCGGTCTGCGAGGAGAAACTCGGCCTCGGCGTCGAGGTGAAGTACCTCAACGTCGCCGTCTGCCGCGACGACCTCCTCGTCGAGATCGAGGGCCTCGTTCCCGCGCGGGGGTGGGACCTGTGACCGACCTCAAGGTGGGCATCGTCCTCCCCGGCCGGGAGAGCGTCATCGACGAGGGCCCCTACCCCGCGCACCTCGCCTCCGTCGCCGCCCTGGCCGAGGAGTCGGGCTTCGACTCCGTCTGGGCCGGGGAGTCGCCGCTCGCCCGCTCCCGGATGAACCCGCTGCTCGCCCTCGCCGCGGCCGCCACGGCCACCGAACGGGTCCAGCTGGGCACCGCCGTCCTCATGCCGCTGCGCCCGCCCGTCCACCTGGCGCACGAGCTCGCCTGCCTCGACCGGATCTCCGGCGGCCGGCTCGTCGCCGGCATCGGATCCGGCTTCGCCTCCCCCGCGACGGAACGCGAATTCGCCAACTACGGGCTGGACTTCACCACCCGCTTCGGCCGGATGCGGGAGACCGTCGAGATCTGCCAGGCCCTGTGGGCCGCCCGCGGCGAGCCCGTCTCCTACGAAGGGCGGCACTACCGCCTCCAGGACGCCGCCCTGCTGCCCCTGCCGCAGCAGCCGCAGGGCCCCCCGCTGTGGATCGCCCACTCCGGGCCCAAGATGCTCCAGCGCGCGGGAGAGCGCTTCGACGGCTGGATGCCCACCTCCACCACTCCGGAGAAGTACGGCGAGGGCTGGAAGCAGGTCGACGCCGCGCGCCGGGAGGCGGGCCGCCCCGCCGACGCCGTCACCGGCGCCGTCTACCTCTCCGTCGCGGTCGACCGGGACCGCCGGCAGGCCGAGGACACCCTATGGTCCTACTTCCGCGCCTACTACGGCCTCCCGCTCACCACCATGCGCACCACCCAGGGGATCTTCGGCGGCACCCCGCAGGAGGTCGCCGACTGGCTCAACCGCTACGTCGAGAACGGCGCCCGCCACCTGATCCTGCGCCTGCCCACCGACGACCTCACGGAGGCCGGCTACCGCGCCGCCGTGCAGCGGACCGCGCAGGAACTGCTCCCGATCCTCCGCGGCCTGTGAACCGCGAACCGCAGGCGCCGGCCTGGGCGGTGTGGGCGGCGGCCTGGCCGATCACCGCCGTGTTCATGCTGTCCAACATCCCCACCCCGTTGCTCGGCGTCTGGCAGGAACGCATCGGCTTCTCCACCGGCACCGCGACGGTGGTCTTCGCCGCCTACATCGGGGGCCTGCTCCTGGCGCTGCCGTTCACCGGAGCCCTGGCCGACCGGTACGGCACCCGCCGGGTACTGGTCCCCGCCCTGGCCGCCGGACTCGTCTCCTGCGCGCTCTTCATGACGGCCGGCCACGTCCTGAGCCTGATCGTCGCGCGGCTGCTCACCGGGGTGGCGGTCGGTGCGGCGCTGTCGGCCGGCACGGCGGCGGTCGCCCACGTCGGAGGGCCGGGACGGCGCCCGCAGGCGGTCCTCGCCGGGTCGGTGGCCATCGGCACCGGCCTGGCGACCGGGCCCCTGCTCGGCGGCAGCGTCTCCGAGTACTGGGCGGCCCCCACCGTGACGGTGTTCGTCCTCGAAGCCGTCCTGCTGCTGACCGCCCTGGCGGTCGTCCACACCGTCCATCTGCCGCCCCCGCCGGGCCCCCGGGAGGCGGCCGCCGGGAGCCGGCTGCGGTTGCCGTCGGTCCCCCGCGCCAACCGGCGGGGCCTGGCCACCAGCCTCATGGTGTACATCCCCGGCATGACGGGGACGTCACTCCTGCTCGCCCTGGGGCCGATCCTGCTCGGTCCGCTCCTGCACACCGGCAACCGGCTGGTCACCGGCGGGATCGGCTTCATGATGTTCGGGGCGTCCACCGGCGTGCAGTTCCTGATCAAGAAGCTGCCGCTCGGGCGGATCCTCGGTGCCGCCGGCGTCGTCACCGGGATCGCCATGCTCGCGACCGCCGCCGCCGTGCGCACCCACTCCCTCGCACTGCTGGCCCTGGCGGCGGTCCTCGCCGGCGCCGGCCAGGGCATGGGCCAGTACGGCGGCTTCTCCCGCCTGGGGAGCGAGGTCGTCCCCGGCCGCCTCGCCGAGGCCAACGCGGCGCTCAGCGCGGGCGGCTACCTGTTCGCCGGCATCCTCCCCATCCTCACCGGATACCTGAGCGACGCCGCCGGCCTCGCCACCTCCTCCACGGTGTTCGCGTCCCTCACCGGCGCGGCGGCGTTCGCGGGATCGCTCCTGGTCACCTCGGCCCGGATGCGGACTCCCGCGCCCACCGCCTCCGCCGCCGGTCCCGTCACGGGTTCTGTCTCGGGACCCGCCGCGGGCGACGCCCCACTCCGGCGCTCGCCGGAGCAGCCGTCCCCCTCACGGAGCTGACCGCACGACCGCGGCGGCCGGCTCCGGTGCCGCCGGGGCCGGCGGCGGCGCCGATGCGGCCAGCCGTCGTGAACTCGCCCGGTGCTGGAGGGCGCTGAGGCCGGTGGACGCCGCGCCGAGCGCCAGCCAGCCGACCGGTCCGGCCGCCATCACCACCCCGGTCAGCAGCATCGGCCCCACCGACTTCTGCACCGACTGGGACATCCCCGCCACCCCCAGGTACGAGGCCCGGGCGCGCGGCGGCGCCAGGCTGACCGCCAGCTCCCAGGAGCTCACCGACCGCATCAGCTCCGCCAGGGTGACCACGGCCGCGGCGGCCAGCAGGGCGATCGAGGCGGTCCAGGCCCCGCCGCCGGTGGAGAGGGCGACCAGCACACAGGCACCCAGCATCAGCACCCCGTACCAGCGCACCGCCGTCGTCGCCCCGCGCGGGCCCTCGGCCCAGGCGGAGACGCGCAGTTGCAGCAGCACCACCAGCACGGTGTTGACCGTCAGGAAGACCGGGACGACGGCGTGCGGCGCGTCGGTGCGGTGGACGAGCCAGAGCGGAAGGCCGACGTTGAGGACCGAGTCGTCCAGGCACATCGGCAGGTCGAGCAGGACGAACAGCAGGTAGCCGCGGTCACGCCAGGGGCTCGGCAGGCCGGACGGCCCCCCGTCCGGTGCCCCGTGGACCGACGGGCCCACGACCGGCGTCCCGCCCGGCGACGGCTCGGCCTGCAACGGCGCACCCTGCGACGGCGCACCCGGCGACGGCGCACGGGCCGGACGCGAACCCCCGGACGGCCCGCCCGCCGGGGACGCGCCGGTCGGCTCCCCGGGCCGCGCGGCCACCACCAGCCCGTGGCCCGCCGGCTCCTCGGTGCGCCGGATCAGCACGGCGGCCAGGACGAACGAGAGCGCGTTGGCCACGATCAGCGCGCGGTAGGCGGTCGTCGTCCCCACCGCGAGGCCGATCGCCGCGATGCCCGCCCCGACCGCGTACCCGGCGTTTGCCACGCTGCGGAACAGCGCCTGGTACGTGCTGCGCCGCTCGCCCGCGACCCTGGTGGCGAACAGCATCTCCAACGTCTTCGCGCCGCGCTCGGCCAGACAGGTCAGGGCGACGGCCGCCAGCAGCGCGGCGAAGCGGTCGACCACCAGCAGGAGGCCCATCGTGCCCACCCGGAGCAGGTGGCACGCGATCAGCAACCCCCGCACCGGCAGCCGTTCGGCGGCCCGGCCGGCCAGCGGCGACCCGGCGATCCCCGCCACCGCGCCCACGCCGAGCAGCAGGCCGAGGCTGCCCGCGTCCATCCGGCACACGTAGGTGAAGTACAGCACCGACGCGGCCGCCCAGACCCCGGTGCCGGTCCGGTCCACGCCTTGGGCCAGCAGCATGGTCCGCGCGTCCCGCCCTCCCGGCGGCCGCCGCAGCTGTGCCAGCAGCCCGTTCCCCCGCATGTGAGGCCCCCGTTCCACGATCGATCCAATCTCGACGTCAAGATACTTCATGTCGAGAGACCTATGGAACCCCTGGTTCCGGGGAAGGCGCGGGCCGGCCCGCGGCCGCCGCGCGTCCCGGCGGCACCCTCGCTCCTCATGCACCGGGACCGACGCACCGACTGTCAGTGCCGCCCGCTACGGTCGCTCCCGAACGATCGGATTCTCACGGGGGCGCACCATGACCGCACCGGGCAGCAGCCCGCTCACCACCGCCGAACTCGTGGCCGGCTGGCGCCGGGTCGGCGTCCGCGAGGGCATGTCGCTGATCGTGCACTCCTCGCTCTCCAGCCTCGGCCGGGTCGACGGCGGCGCCCCGGCCGTGGTGGCCAGTCTGCGCGAGGCGGTCGGCCCGGGCGGCACCGTCGCAGTGCCCACCTTCACCACCGACACGGTCCGTGACCCGGTGCCCGGCCACACCGGGCCGCCCACCCCCGAGGTGGCCGAACTCCGGGCCGCCGTGCCGCTGTTCCACTCCGGGCTGCCGTCCCGCATGGGCGCGGTGGCCGAGGCACTGCGCGCCCTGCCGGAGAGCCACCGCAGCACCCACCCGCAGGCCTCGGTCGCCGCCGTCGGCGCGCACGCCCGGGAGGTCACCGCCCGCCGCTCGCTCGGCTTCGCCGTCGGCCGGGAGTCGCCCTTCGGCGCGCTGCACGACCTCGGCGGGTACGTGCTGCTGGTCGGCGTCGGGCACAACCGCAACACCTTCCTGCACTACGCCGAGACCTTCGCCCCCAACCGCCGGCTCAAGCTGCGGCGCTTCCCGATGGCGATCCAGGGCGAGCGGGTCTGGATCGAGGCGCCCGACGTCGGCGACGACAACGACACCCACTTCCCCGTGGTGGGGCGGGAGTTCGAGGAACGGGCCGGCATCCGCGAGGTGGCGGTCGGCGACGCGCCGTGCCGGCTGCTGCCGGTCCGCGACCTCATACCCTTCGCCGTCCGCCGCCTCACCGAGCTGCTCGGGCAGGCCTGAACGGGACGACGGCGGACGGCCGACGGAGCGGCGGTGCCCGGCGGCCCGTTCACGCTCCGGTTCGG